>JAOZPL010000314.1 GCA_029932795.1 Candidatus Zixiibacteriota bacterium
ACGGAAGAAAAAGCACCAGCGGCCTACCCAGAGGAACCCTAAAGGAGGGGTTCTCAGCGTAGAGGCCCCTGTTCACATCAGTAACGTCTCGTTGTATAGCTCCGCATTGGGGGGACCGACAAAGATATCGTGTCGGGTTATTAATGAGGGGGGCAAAAAACACAAAATACGCATCTGTCGCAAAACCGGCGAGGAGATATAGCTGATGGCGAGGCTAAAGGACAAATACTTAAACGAGATTCGACCGAAGCTGATGAAGGAGAGCAGCTACTCTTCCATCATGGAGGCCCCTCGCCTTACCAGTATCACTATTAATATCGGCGTTGGCGAAGCAACCCAGAATCCGAAAGTGCTTGAGGCGGCGGCGGCTGATCTGACGGCGATCTCGGGGCAGAAACCGGTTATAACCAAGGCGCGTAAGAGCATCTCTAACTTCAAGCTGCGTCAGGGAATGCCGATTGGCTGTGCCGTTACGCTACGACGGGAAAGGATGTATGAGTTCCTGGATCGGCTGGTCAACGTGGCCATCCCGCGCATCCGTGATTTTCGGGGGGTTAACCCCAAGTCGTTTGATGGTCGGGGTAACTATAATATGGGAATCAAGGAGCAGTTAATCTTTCCGGAAATTGACTATGATAAGGTTGATAAGGTTCGCGGCATGACTATATCCCTGACGACAACCGCCAGAACTGACGAGGAAGCGCGTCGGTTACTGACTGAATTGGGTATGCCATTCCGCAAGTAGGAGACTTATGGCGAAGAAGTGTCTGACAGAAAAACAGAGACGGAAACAGAAATTTGCTGTCCGTACTTATAACCGCTGCCGCCGGTGCGGCCGGCCGCGTGCCTACATGCGGCGCTTCGGCGTTTGCAGAATCTGTTTCCGTGAGCTGGCTCTGGCTGGTGAACTGCCGGGTGTCGTCAAGGCTAGCTGGTAGATGATTTGATGAGATTTTCAGGAGAGACGTTCCATGAGTATGACTGATCCGGTGGCTGATTTGTTGACGAGGATTCGAAACGCCTCGCGAGCCCAAAAGCACGCCGTAGATATTCCGGCCTCGAAGCTGAAGAGGGAAATTGTCCGGATTCTCAAAGAACAACACTTCGTTCGGGACAGTGTCGATCTGCCTGACAGCAAACAGGGTATCCTGCGTGTCTATCTCAGGTACAGTCGCGCCGATGTCCCGGTGATCAAGGGAATCGAGCGTGTCTCCCGCCCGGGACTCCGCGAGTACTGGGATACCAAGAAGGTTCGCCAGTCAATGTTTGGCTCCCGGGGGATTGCAATTCTCTCAACTTCGTCCGGTATCATGAGTAATCGTGAAGCTGCCGAGAAGAACATCGGTGGTGAAGTTATGTTGAGATGCTGGTAGGAAAAGGAAACTGGTATGTCACGGGTAGGTAATAAACCGGTACCGATACCGGAGCAGACAAAAGTTGAAATAAACGGTTCCAGTATTGCTGTTACCGGCCCCAAGGGTACGCTGGCCCGTGACATTCATCCTGATATCACGGCCACCATTGAGAACCAGCAGGTGATTGTCACCCGGCCCTCCGATCAGAAGAAACATCGTGCCCTCCACGGCCTAACAAGAGCATTGATAAACAACATGGTGGTGGGTGTTACTGAAGGTTACACCAGGGAGCTTCAGATTATTGGCATCGGCTACAGGGCAGAGATCATGGAGAAGGCGCTGGTTTTGAATCTTGGTTATTCTCACCCGATTGTGCTTGTACCACCAGATGGTGTGACTATAACGGTGCAACCGAAAGAGAACAAGATCAGCGTTCAGAGTATAGACAAGGAACTGGTTGGAGATGTAGCCGCTAAAATTCGTTCTTTCCGCAAACCGGAACCATACAAAGGTAAAGGCATCCGGTACGTAGGTGAGTCTGTCAGAACCAAAGCCGGCAAGAAAGCTGGTGCATAGAATTGGCATGGTGTAACAGGGTATGACTGATAGAAACGAAGATAAGAAGAGAAGGGCCAAGCGGCGCCGGCGGCGGGTGCGCGGCAAAATCGTCGGAACTTCCGTGCGGCCCCGTATGACGGTGTCTAGGTCATTGAAGAGCATCATGGTTCAGATTGTTGACGATGAGAATCAGAAAACGTTGGTTGGTGTCGGTTCCGGCTCCACAATAGTGCGAGATGTCTGTGACGCATCAGATACTAAGACAACTATCGCCAGGAAGGTGGGCATGAAGGCAGCGGAGCTGGCCAGGGCTAAAGGGATTGAGACCGTTGTGTTTGACAGAAACCGCTTCCGGTATCACGGCCGGATAAAGGCGGTTGCCGAAGGTGCCCGGGAAGGTGGCCTGACGCTTTGAGGAAACTGACGATTCTTTCCATACGCGGGGTATAGTTTGGCACAGTATCAAATGGATGAGATTGAGCTCGAGGAAAAGGTAATCAACGTCAACCGGGTGGCTAAGGTGGTCAAGGGCGGCCGCCGTTTCAGCTTCACCGCCCTGGTTGCCGTCGGTGACAAAAGGGGTAAAATAGGCGTCGGCTTCGGGAAAGCGTCCGAGGTTTCCGAAGCTATTCGTAAGGCGACCGACGGTGCTCGTCGGACCATGGCCAAGGTGAACCTTGTCAATGCCACGATTCCGCACCGGATCGAGGGCCAGTTCGGTGCCACGACTGTCGTGATGCGCCCGGCGTCCCCAGGCACCGGCGTCATCGCCGGCGGGGCTGTGCGGGTCATTCTGGAATCGCTCGGCGTCCAGGACATCCTGACCAAGGTATTGGGTAGCCGTAATGCCAATAACGTCGTCAGAGCGACCATGAACGGACTGTTGAACCTTCGCACCAAAGAACAGGAAGAAAGTTTTCGGGAACAAGCCTGATGGAGATC
>JAOZPL010000315.1 GCA_029932795.1 Candidatus Zixiibacteriota bacterium
CTTCGATCCTCTCCCCGACTACAAAGCCGGCAGCCTTCACGTGATGCTTCCGCAAGGCATCAAGAATGAGATAGTTGATTGCCTGCCGATCAACCTCGCCAAATGACTGCGCTGCCGGCAGTTCATCGAAAGTAATACAGATATCTTTCCGGTCTTTTGTCTTTTTCTTTCCCCTTACAGGGCTTTGGGCAAAGGCTGGAAGCGCCAAAGCCAGCGTCAGGGCAAGGAAAACGGCAGGTTGAATCAGCTTGAACCGGTTGAACATATTCCTAATGGACCTCGTTGTAAATCATGGACTTACCGCATGGGAGCCGAACATCGACCGGCCTGCTCGACTGCTATGCTATATATAGGTTGTATTGTCAACGTTAGGCCGGAACTCATTCCATACAAACAGGTTACACGAACAGCCAAAATCTCGGCTGTGGCCAGAGGCGGAACTTTGGCCGAAATGGCAACCCGACAGCAAGGGGTAAAGGCCATTTGCAATCGTTTCATAATCAGTGCATATGCAGAAAAGGCATATCAATCAACAAAAAAGACATATACGGTCCCCCTCAATCGGGTCGAGCCAAGTGAACGTCAAGCGTATCCGACTGGCTCCCAATCAATTAGCGCGCCGGCTCGTTTTTTGTTGACTTTTATGCGTCTGCCTCTTCACAAGCCGGTTGCTTTGTATTATATTACACCTTAACCGGGGTAGCTTGCAAGGGAATCAGGCCCGGTAATACAAGGGAGGATGAACATGAGCAAAAAGGTGATTGTTGCCGTCAACAACATGATATTCACCTCCAAGATTATGTCGTTCCTTGACAGAATGGAGGCCGAAGGGATCAAGGCCGTTCGTTCAGATGAGATTTTCAGCAAGGCTCACGATCTGAGGCCGGATCTGATCATAATCGACCTCAACCTCAACGGCATCGAGGCCCCCTCGCTGATAAACAAGCTGCGGTCATACACTGCCACCAAAAAGATTCCAATTGTCTGCTATTCGCCACACATCCTGGCCGACCAGATGAAAGCCGCCCTGACTGCCGGGGCAAACGAGGTCTTTCCGAACTCCAAGATGACCTCTCGTATGAATAAGATCCTCGGGAAGTACATCAATAACTGATCGGACTCCCGCTACCTGAACCGCAGAGCATGCCCGGGACGCACCCGGCGCCGGGCGATATACCCACGCCTCGTGCGTTTTATTATGCTTTGGATTCAGCAGGTGCAGGACATAATCAACCGCAGACGGGCCGATATGGAACGCCTCCTCAAGGGGGCCGAAACGGGATGACAGAGAATCGAGGAAGCGGGGCAGATCACGCTGGCTGGGTGGATATATGATGAAGAAATCATAAGCGGGTCCTGCCTGCAACGGATTTTCAAAAGCCTTCAGGTCCGACCAGCTATATATGTAACCACGTTGAATCAGTTCGAAACCACCGTAGTGGAACGGGAATATCCGTCCCCCCTCCGGAGTGACAAACATAACTGCCGGACGGGAAGCCATGCGCTCAATCCTTACCAGAGGTTCAACCACTCCCTTATGACCATAGTTCAACGTCAACGGTACCAGGAGCAGCAGGTTGATAATTACGGCGAGCCCGGCCAGACTATAAAAAAAACTGCTCCGACGGAAGAAGTATCCCTTTTTCTCCCAGTGGTACCAGAGGGCCAGTGCCAGCAGGACAATGAGCGCGGGTATTATGGGAATCATGTACCGTTCCTGCCGGCTCGATGACAGGGTGTGCGCCACGACGAAACAGAGGGAACTGAAAAAGAGAACCCGATGTTGCCTCCAGAAGCGTTTTCGTCCGGCCAGATAAAACAGCACCGGCGACAACGGCGGCAGGAAAAAGGCCAGCAGCACAACCGGGTAGATGAAAACACTGGTCTCGTACGCCGGTGATTCGGTCAATACTTGCCGAATATGATTGACGGTTGAATCAGCAAAGGCACCTAACACGTAATAATCAACTACCCCCGACAGTAGCAACATAGTCAGAACCACTGAGGAATAGACCACAGCCTCCTTGAGGCGGCGGCTCTCATACCAGAGCAGAAACGGCACGGGGAGGACAGCGAAGGCGATCTCAAAGCGTATCATCCAGGCAACACCCGCAGCTACCCCCGCCAGAACCAGCTCCCGCGGATTGCCACCATATCTATACCGATAGAGCAGAAGGAGCGACAGTATCCAGAAATGACCGCCAACCATCTCAATAAGGTTTCTCACGGACAGAAACGGCATCGCCAGATGGGCGGCGGCGACCAGTCCGGCTATCAACGCCCAGTCCTTTGAACGCGTGACAAGATCAACAATCCGGTAGACGCCATACACCGAGATCAGGGATAGCATGGCATGGGATGCCCGGATGCCGTACATCATGGTGTCGAGCGAACTGATCCCCAGCGTGTAGTAAATCTTCATGATTACGTACAGGAAGAGCGTATAAAGGGGGAACCGAGATACATCGCGGGTGACTGTCCCCCCCCAAGTCAGCAGGCCTTCTTTCGACCAGAGCCCGGTCCGCAGCCAGTTGTAGGCGACATCAACGGTTTCATACTGATCGTCGGAGGCCATGAATCCTTTGGAGAAGATAACGGCGATTGCCCGCAGCAGAATCGCCACAAGCATCACGGTCAGAAGCGGATGTTTACGGCAGTAGCCTATTAACGCCTGAGCTTTCCCCTTCATGCGGGGGAAAATACCGAAGGCGCTCATTGATCGCAACAAGTGTACTGACTTGAGGGAATACAGAAAAAGCCTGCGAGCCTGATCGACTGAGAGCCAATATCTTCATGCGGAAGGCGGGACTCGAACCCGCACGGATTGCTCCACTACCCCCT
>JAOZPL010000316.1 GCA_029932795.1 Candidatus Zixiibacteriota bacterium
GTTCTTTTACTCGCCGGTTTCTGGGTGAGCAACCAGTCCCAGTTGACGAATCCTTCATCGGAACTAACATCGACAGTGAAGTAACCAACCATAAACGAGGTGATATTCTGGAAAAAGTGGGTGCCTTGGGAAGGGACTACCCTAATATCCTTAAAGCCTGCCTCGACGATTACCCGGGCGCCTGAAATCTCGTCCCAGACGACAGGAATCCCAAGCCAGGGATCTGCCGATCCCCAGCGTCCAACCCCGATCAGCAGGTACGGGATTCCATTGTCCAGAAAGGTTGCATTATAGGCGCTGATTTCTCTGGCGACTTCGCGTGTTTTACTGTGGTCGAATCTCTCAAAGTCAATGGTTACGATATCGTAGATGGTATCAATCAGACCGTGACTGGTCAGGAGTATCTCCCGGCTGTAATTGGAATCATCGTCCGGTTCATCCAGATCAAGGACATAGAATTCCTTTTGGGAGTATTCCAGGGTTCTCTTGATATCAGAAAGCTGCATCAGGTGGTGGGGATACCTGGGACAGAAGCGTACGGCCAGACCGCCATCCACTATCGTCTTCCCCAGGCCAAGTGCCACCGAGACGATTCCATCGGTGGGCGTCATCGGCGGCGTAGGTCAGAAGGATGGCCGGTGTCTTCAATCCCACTTCTCTGACCTTGCGAGCCAGCTCAAATGCGTTCATATCGCCCAGGTTCATGGTGGTGATGATCAGGTCTAACCGTGCCTCCTCGCCTGCCATCCGGATGGCCTCCTCACCGCTGGAGGCGCGGGTCAGGCCGGGGGCGTGCGAGAGGTTGAGATCGATGTACTCGGAAAGGATCATCTCATAGAGGCGGCCATCCTCCTCGAGAATGAAGGAATCATATAGACTTGACACCAGGAGAATCTCATTGACGCGGTGGCGCATGAGGTGATGGAATTCATGGAACCTCTTAGTATATCCATGCTTGGCAAGTAGTTGTTCAAATTCCAACATCGGTACTCCCGTCAGGGGTTGGCCCGCGCTGACTGAGTGGCGGTACCGACATCAACAAAATATGAAACGGAGCAGCTGATAGCCTCTCCGTTTTGATAGGGGGGATGAATTCTTGGGTATCAGACCAGTCCCTGATCCATCATTGCGTCAGCAACCTTGAGGAAGCCGGCGATGTTGGCGCCGTTGACGTAGTTGCCCGGAGTGTTAAACCGCTCAGCGGCTTCAACACAGGCCGAGTGGATACTCTTCATGATCAATCTCAGGCGGTCATCAACTTCTTCCCGCGTCCAACTGTAACGCATGGAGTTCTGCGCCATCTCAAGGCCGGAGACGGCGACACCGCCGGCATTGGCCGCCTTGCCGGGACCGAAAAGAATGCCCTTGTCGAGAAAGACCTGCACGCCGTTCGGAGTAGTTGGCATGTTGGCGCCTTCGGAGACGACATGAACGCCGTTTTTCAGTAGATTCTGCGCGTCTTTGGTGTTGATCTCGTTCAGCGTGGCGCTGGGGAAGGCGCAGTCCGCTTTGTGATTCCAGAGAGGATTGTAATCCAGCTTGGGATCGACCGCTGTATAAACAGCGCTATTAAACTTATCGGCGTACTCCTTGACACGGCCGCGACGGACATTTTTCAGTTCAATGATATACGCCAGCTTCTTGCGGTCAATGCCTTCTTCGTCGTAGATGTAGCCGCTGGAGTCGGAGATGGTCATTGCCTTACCACCCAGGTCGAGAAGCTTCTCGATGGTATACTGGGCCACATTGCCGCTGCCGGAAACCAGGCAGGTCTTACCTTCGAGGGTTTCATTCCTGGTGGCTAGCATCTCGGAGGCGAAGTAAACTGCACCGTAACCGGTAGCTTCCGGACGGATGAGTGACCCGCCCCAGTTGAGACCCTTGCCGGTCAGCACGCCGGTGAACTCGTCTCTCAGTCGCCGGTACGGGCCAAAGAGGAAGCCTATCTCCCGGCCACCGACGCCGATATCACCAGCCGTGATGTCGGTGTTTGGACCGATATGGCGGAAAAGTTCACTCATGAAGCTCTGACAGAAGCGCATAACCTCATTGTCACTCTTTCCCTTGGGGTCAAAGTCGGAACCGCCTTTGCCGCCACCCATCGGAAGCGTTGTGAGGGCGTTCTTGAAAACCTGTTCAAAAGCCAGAAACTTGAGAATCCCAAGATTAACCGAAGCATGAAAACGGAGGCCTCCCTTGTGCGGGCCGATCGCACTGTTGGCCTCAATGCGGAAGCCGCGGTTGACATGGACATTGCCCTGGTCGTCCATCCACGGTACTCGAAATAGGATAATCCGTTCCGGCTCAATAATTCGCTCCAGGATTTTCGCTTTGCGATATTCCGGATGCTTCTCGATAACTGGCTCCAGTGACTCGACCACTTCCTGGACAGCCTGGTGGAACTCCGGCTAGGCTGGATTTTTGGCCTTGACCTCGGTCATGATAGCTTCAACGAATGTCGACATTGTTGTCTCCCTTGTCCATTTACTTTAGTAGTTTCTGTCAATCGGGCCATAAGTGAACTATTTCACATAAAGCGGGATGCTATATTACAATACTGGTCAGAGATTGTCAAGGCTCTCCGCTTTATTCTTGCGGATTGCTCCTAAGTCGTGGTATAGCAGGGATTTGTGTCTTGTGCGGGAGCTGGGGGTAAGGCCAACTCCCTGCTTGATTTGATGATATATGTGAATCCGAACCAGGTAGTGAGAAGAAATTACCCGGCCACTCTGGGGCGAGAATGGCCGGGTGAAACAGGTCTGTGTAATCTAAGACTTTTGAATCTCCAAACTAGAAACACTCCGCCGGTGGCGTGAAGCTGATGAAGAGGTAATCAATCA
>JAOZPL010000317.1 GCA_029932795.1 Candidatus Zixiibacteriota bacterium
CCGTGGAATTTCGGGCAGACTGAATATGTCATGGAGCTGGCGGGTCTGCTCGATGGTGATACGGTTGTCCTGAAGAGTCAACTGGAGTTTCCGGTGAATGTCATGATGGCGGGGGGCAAGCTGGAGATTCAGTGGTACCGGCGGGATCAGCCCGACCTTACGTTTGCGGGCAGAATCCTGACGAATGTGAATGATCCCGGTGGCAGCATGCTTGACCGGGACTGGAAGAACGGTATTGAAAAAAGCCATACCGAGTCGGATGTCGGGTTGTCGTTCATGATGATCGATCTGCAACTTGACAAACGCGTGACTGGAGACAGTAACTGGACGTTCTCTCTGCTCGGCGGGTTTAAGTATCAGAGGATTTCACAGGATATTGTCGGGCTTGAAGGCTGGCAGTTGCCTTTCTATCAGGACACGGGTGTTGTGCCATTCTGGTTCTCCCTGTCGTACCCGGTGGGGACATACCTGATCACATACAATCTTCCGCATATAGGTGCGGTTCACAGGTACCAGGGAGAGAATCTGTGGGTGGAGACGAAAGCAGCCTACACGCGGATCTTTCTCTCTGATCGGGATGATCACCTTCTGCGCAATTTCGTCGGCAAATCGAGCGGCCAGGGGAACGGTTTTATTGGTCACGTACAGATGCAGTACGATTTTGAAGTTCCGGGATTCGACGACAGGGCGTTTGTGGGTATCGTGGGAGAGTTCCTGACTCTGCGTGCCGACCTTACGGAAACGAGGGCCTGGTACGACAATGACCCGATCGATGACGATGGCGGATTGATTGATAACACGGGAGATGTGCTCTCCGGTATCCCTCATGAGATACGAAGCACACAATTCAGCATCGGTGTGCGTGCCGGTTTTACATTCAGGTGATTTGCCTTTTTCTGTTACTGAGTGAGTCCAGCGGTTGTTTCAGTTGTTTCAATACAAACCAGTTTGAAACATCGGGTTATTCAGTTGTGAAACAGGTCGCCCCCCGGTGCAGATAGACGGCGTCGTGTGGCAGTCACAACCGATTACAGGTCAATACGCTACGAGGCCGATAGAAATGTTGAGAGAAATTGATACAGTTGGCACGGTTCTTACTAATGTGTAGGATGCCCCGAGGTACCATCATGGAAGAAGGAACCTGCCGGGCGACCTGATAGCGGGTCACAAAAGGGGGCAGCGCGGATCAGGCAAAAGGGGGCTCAAACGCAAATGGTCGTTTCGGCCCGTGAAATGGCCTCCCGGATGAGAAGTTGCTGTGACTTGAGGGGGCGAGATCGCAGTGAAAAAACAGCCTTGCAAAAGGCTGTTTTTTTTTGCCCAGGTCAGAGGAGTCAGGCGACAGAAGATTTGAGAAGCGGGTTGAGGCTATCCGGTCTCCTGATTGTATAAGGGACGTAACGGATTCGGCACGGGTTAACCTGCCAGAAAGGACGCCCGGCCACAACCTGCGTATGAATGCCTTTGAAGAAACAGTTACGCTCGGTTCACGCCACGCCACCAAATCTCTCACCGTTGACCAGCCCAGAGTGCTGGTGGTGGTTCCCGGAGCTCTATCCAGAGAGGAATCTGTACGGAAAACCTGTACTCTGGTGGAGAACCTGAGCCGGGAGGGCTGGGAAGCACGACTGGAGCTTTGCGGATACCAGTCTGCTACTGGTAATCGTCACCGGTTTGAAATCGACCGTCCGATATCCGGGTCGTTCTATTGCAGACATCTGATAAGGACAATGTCCGGATTTGATATTGTCCATCTTGTTGCCGATAGTCCGGCCTGTTTCTGGCTGTTCACCGTTCCTTTGGTGATACTGAGCCGGTTTTTCGGCAAGAAAACGATCCTGAGTTTTAACTTGGTTACGGTTGAGGATTTCCTGGAGCGGTGGGGCTGGCTGGCGTATC
This sequence comes from Candidatus Zixiibacteriota bacterium, assembly GCA_029932795.1. Taxonomy (GTDB): domain Bacteria; phylum Zixibacteria; class MSB-5A5; order GN15; family FEB-12; genus JAOZPL01. Next base: position 1,900 of record JAOZPL010000317.1, read on the forward strand.
CGTTTTTCCGGATGTTCGACGGGCTGCTCGTGGACGGTAACTATCTCATACCGGTTCTTGAACGCATTGGCCTTCGGGCCAGCAGCATTGCGACACCGTTTGACCCTTCCGGTCTGGAATGCCGTCAGGCTGTTCCAGTGCAGCCAAGAATACTGACCGTCCAGCCACTTGAGACGGCAAATAACGTAGCCTGCCTGATTCGAGCTTTTAAGTTTGTGAAGCAGAAATACCCGCGCTCGGAGCTGATTATTACCGGAGACGGTTCCCAGCGACAGGCGCTGGAACGTCTGGTAGTATCGGAAAACATCGGCGGTGTGAGCTTCGTCCATGGATTGAGCCGGCATGAGAAAGTTGAACTGTATCGGAAGACGGATGTCTACGTGAACTCATCTTCGGTAGATGGCATGCCGGAGTCGATACTCAAGGCCTTTGCCGCCGGGATTCCGGTCGTGACAACCGACGCCGGGGGTATTCCATATCTGGTCAGGGATCGCGTTAACGGACTGGTGGTGCCGGTGAACAACCACGTGGCGCTGGCGGAGCGGGTGATTGAACTGGTGGAGAAACCTGATCTGGTGAGGGCACTGGCTGAGCGGGGCAGAGCCAGTCTGGAACGATTTCATTGGAGCGTTGTCGGCAGATCGTGGCGGCAGTATTACCGGTCATTGATTGCCAACTGACTCCACTAGTTCGTTTCCCATTAATATCAGATCCTTGTCTCATAGCTATATCCACCACAGGGAATTATCCCGAGACAATTATCTGATTGCAAGTGGTTGTATGCTGCGTGTATATTGACGGTATGGCGTTGCACTACAGTCACAGCAGACTGGATACATTTCGGAATTGTCCCCGGCAGTACAAGTTCAAGTATGTTGATAGAGTGAAAGTTCCTGACCGGGTGACGGCTGACATCTACCTCGGGAGAGC
>JAOZPL010000318.1 GCA_029932795.1 Candidatus Zixiibacteriota bacterium
AGAAGAGCAAAGAGACTTCTTTGAACACGGACCGGCTTTTCTTAAGCCCCTTATAATGGAGGACATCGCCCAGAAAGTCGGTATGAATGTGGCGACGATCAGCCGCGTTTCCAGCGGTAAATATGTGCAGACGCCGCTGGGCGTGTACGAGATCAAGTACTTCTTCAATGCGGGAATAGCCAGGGACGACGGTGAGGACATGTCCAAGCGCTCCGTGAAACAGCGTATTGAGGACATCATCAAATCGGAGAGCCCGGAAAGGCCTTATTCCGATCAGGAAATCTACCGGATGCTCAACCAGGAAGGCATAAAGCTGGCTCGTCGAACCGTGACCAAATATCGTGAAGAGCTGAAGATCAAACCGGCCCGCTTCAGAAAGCGGGTACTATAACAATCGGCCGGCCCCGGCTGGCCGGTTTTCATAACGTATCCGGAGGCAGACCAACCGTTCAATAGGATGATCGGCAATCGTGGAGTGAAATCTCGCCCCTGAAATAACCAGAGCTACCAAAGTGGCTGTGCTGACATATGATCAGGCAGCGAGCACCCTTCAATCCTGTACACCGGCCGGCAGGTAGACAATAGGCGGAACCGACAGTTGTTATACTTGACGTGACAAGATATTTGGAGTTAATTTAATGCGTGCAGGCTACCGAGGCCCGTATCCATCTGATACCAGGAGGTGATGTTGCGGCAGCGCAACTCATGCGAGGGTCATACGACTGGTCAGCCGCACCCACGAGAAGATATATCGTGACCAGACAATTTCTTAACGAAAACCTCAACTATTGATAAAGCCCGGGAAGGAGACAATTGGCCATGCAGAAAACGATCACGGCTCGCCATTTTGATCTGACTACGGAACTTCGCGAAAAGGCGGAAGCCGAAATGGACGGACTGACCCGCTACTTTGATAACATCATCTCGGCCGAACTGGTTCTGGACATGGAACGTCATCGCCGCATGGCAGAGCTAAAAGTGAAGGTCTACAAAGACGTCCTCACCGGTACCGGCGAGACTGACGACATGTACAACGCCATCGATATGGCCGTTGACAAGGTTAAGGGGCAACTGAAGAGGTACAAAGGAAAACTGAAAGAGAGAAAGCCGGAGCAGATTGCCGATGTGACGGAGGAGGCCACCCGCCCCACCACCGATCCGGACGAAGTTGATTTCTGAGCCTCCACCAAACGAAAATCACCGCCCTCAAACCGGGGGCGGTTTTTTTTATCACGACCAGCGATAAACCACACTATTACCTGCGTAGGGTCGACAGTCGGGAATCATCAGAAGAGCTCCTGACCAACGAACAGCAATATTACTCCGGCCACCGCCAGCACGGAACCAACGAGAGTACGAAAGCTCACCTTTTCTTTGTAGTACACGATGACGATCGGCATGATAAGAATTGGCGTCATGGCATTGAGGGTTGCTGCTATTCCGGCCGAGATCAGTCTGACGGCGATAAGCGATGTCCAGACGCCGAGAAATGGACCAAACACGGCACCGCCAGCGGCGAAAAGTATTGCAGGCCTATGCCGGAACGCCTTGACACTGGAGACAAACTCACCTCTGGTGGCAGCAAACAGCCACAATGCAATCATCGAAGCAAACATCCTGATAAACGAGGCCGACAGCGGATCAACTGTCCCGCCAGCGTTAAGCATCCCGTGCTTGGACAAAACAAGGCCGGCTGCCTGACCGAAAGCCGCCGCCAGACCCAACAGAACCCCTTTCACCAGGGTACCGGAGTCCGGGTGCCCATCCTTGAGATCAAACTGATTCGAACCCGTGTACCGTCGCTCTGCTACCACCCAGGTCACTCCCCCTACCGTTACCAGAACGCCCAGCAGTTGAACGCCTCCAAGTTGCTCTCCCAAGAAAAACCACGCCAGAATGGTTGCCATGATCGGTGCCGTGGACCACAGCAGGGTAGTCAAACGCGGGCCAATCATAACCAGCGCTTTAAAGCCACAACCATCACCGATCGCCAATCCGACCAACCCCGATAGCGCCAGCCAGAAAACCTGTGAGCGGTTAATATTTTCGGGAAACAGGCGTCCGCTGCTGATCAGAAGAACGACACCATAAATCACCACCGCGAAAAGCAGACGAACCGCATTGACACGGAATGAACCTATTCTCCTTCCTGCTTCTGAGAAGAATACCGCGGTAAAGGACCAGCACAGTGCAGTAGTTAGAGCTGCGAGTTCACCCAGGTATGGCATCCACCAAGTATAATGAGACAGAGAAGCCTATACAACCAGGATAGAATGCAGCCGGGGAGATACGAACCGTGTCCGTAGGGGAATGCCGGAGTGTCAGGAGATCACAAAAAACCGGGCTACCCGCCTTCACTCATCGGTGAATCACTAACCTATAATGAAGCTCACTTTGAAAATGAGGGCCGTGTCATCGTAGTAGGCAAGCAGTCTCATGTTGTCGGGCAGGATAAGTGAAGACGCCATACCGCCGAAATCCATGTAGATGTCACGCCGCGACCAGCCCTCCCGGTAACCATCATCATACTCCTTTACAAGCCCCAGCCCGAAGGAGATAATGCCGGCCCAGATATTTTCCCCGACCACTTTGCTCGTGACCTCGGTAAGGGCGTAACTGCCCATGAAATGCACCCATTTATCAGGAGCCTTGATATACCAGTTCTGCGTATCTACGAAGTACCAGGGATCCCGACTGAAGGAAAGCTCCTTGAAACTTCCGTCTCTGGGGTAAGACTTGCCACAGACGTCTCCGGACCAAAGAAGTACCACTCCGACAAGAACGATCACGATGATAGCGAC
>JAOZPL010000319.1 GCA_029932795.1 Candidatus Zixiibacteriota bacterium
ACGACCTCGGGGAATTACCAGCCTGGGCGGCTGAAGGGTATTAGAACCACAATAGAGATTCTGCCCTGCACACTGCACCTATAAGTTGCTTACAATTAGGGACTCTAGTCAGGTTCCGACCAGCTTAAGACAGAAAACTGCCGAAAAAAATCGACGAAAAACCACTTGACCGGGAACCTTTTGGATCATTTATTAGTAATAGTAAGCAATACTAGTGAGACTAGGTATGGCAGATACAGTTAAGCAACGAATTACCAGCCAGCGCAGGGTTATTCTTGAGGAGTTGAGGAAATCGGTGTTTCATCCGACCGCTGCTGAGCTTTACCAGGTTGTGAGAAGGCGGCTCCCGAGGATAAGCCTTGGGACTGTCTATCGCAATCTAGACCTGCTGGCAAGGTCGGGAATGGCCCGAAAGCTGGCAACCGGCACTGGCCAGTCAAGATTTGACGCAAATCTGGAGGCGCATTACCATGTCCGTTGTATCCGGTGTGGTCGGATGGATGACGTTTTTAGCCTGCCGGAGTTGATCCTGGACGATGAAGTTGCCCAAGAGACCGGCTATGAGATCCAGGGTCATGAACTGCAATTCGTGGGCATTTGCCCGGCATGCCAGCAAAAATCTGATATGAAATAGGATATTGGCAGCACATCTTTGGAACCTATATGGATACTGAAGGGGAACTTTTATGAGCGAGCGAACTGGTCTGGTAAAGATGAAGGGCAATCCCCTGACCCTTGTTGGCAACGAACTCCAGCCCGGAGACATGGCGCCCGACTTCGAGGTACTGAATGAGAACCTTGAGCCTGTCAGGCTTTCCTCGTTTCGCGGCAGGGTCGTCGTTATCGTCTCGGTACCGTCGATAGACACGCCTGTCTGCGATATGGAAACCAGGCGATTCAACGAAGAAGCCGGTAAGCTGGGTGATGACGTTGTAATTCTAACGATCAGCATGGATTTACCGTTCGCCCAGAAGCGCTGGTGCGCCGCGGCCGGGGTGAGCAATGTCCAGCTTCTTTCGGACCATCGCGGCGCCTTGTTTGGTGAATCATTTGGGGTCCTGATCAAGGAGTTGAGGCTTCTGGCCCGGACGGTGTTCGTTATTGATCGTAGCGGCAGAATTGAATACATCCAGTATGTCAAGGAGACCACCGAGGAACCCGACTACGGCGAAGTGTTGGAAGTCATTAATGAGACCTTGAAGAAATAGCCCTGATTGTTAATATGGGCGTAAGTGAAAATCATCAGAACCTTTTATGGAGGATTGAGAGACATGACAGAGCGATTGCAGGTATACAAATGCGAAGTGTGCGGCAATATAGTTGAAGTTGTTCATGCCGCGGCCGGAGCGTTAGTCTGTTGCGGCCAGAAGATGACGCTCCTTAAACCGGGTACGACCGATGCCGCCCAGGAGAAGCACGTGCCGGTGGTCGAGAAGTTTGACGGCGGTGTCAGGGTCAAGGTCGGCAGCGTGGCTCACCCGATGGAAGAGAAGCATTACATTGAATGGATCGAAGTGATAGCTAATGAGAGAGCGTACCGCCGGTTCCTGAAGCCGGGTGATGTGCCTGAGGCAACATTCGATGTCGATGCGGACAATGTGATTGCAAGAGAGTACTGCAATCTGCATGGTCTGTGGCAGGCCTAGCTGATCGACGCAGAGTAAACGCAAAGGCCAGACACTGAGATGGGTCAGGAAAATGGGAAAAACTCATGTTCTTTCGAAGGAGGAGAAAATGGGATTCGATTCTTTAGAACAGATTCTTGATTTTGCCATTAGAAAAGAGGAAGAAGCCGCTCAGTTCTACACTGACCTGGCAGGCAAAGTAGACAAGCAGCACGTGAAGGATCTTTTCGAGCAGTTTGCCCTTGAGGAGAAAGGACACAAGGCAAGGCTTGAGAAAGTCAGGGAAGGTAAGGTTGAGCTTGGGACGGCCAAGAAGATTACGGATCTCAAGATTGCCGAGGGCCTGATGGAAGTCGATCTCGGTGCTGATTTCAACTATCAACAAGCCCTGATCGTGGCCATGAAAGCGGAGAAGGCTGCCTTCAGGCTTTACACCGATCTGGCCGCCATGACTGATGATCCTGCATTCAAGCAGGTATTCCTTGATCTTGCGCAAGAAGAGGCTAAACATAAACTTCGGTTTGAAATAGAGTACGATGACAACATTCTGACTGAGAATTGAAACGTTCTCTCCAATACGATAGGAGTCTATGTATGATAGCTAAGAAAATAGAAGATGCTCTCAACCAACAAGTAGCGGCGGAGTTTTATTCAGCCTATCTGTATCTGTCAATGTCAGCCTTTCTGGAGTCTATTGACCTCCCGGGGTTTGCTACCTGGATGCGTGTGCAGTATCAAGAGGAGGTCTCCCACGCTGAAAAGATGTTCGATCACGTGATCGAGCGCGACGGCCGGGCTGCAGTGAGAGCCTGGGAAGCTCCCCCGGCTGAATGGAAATCGGTGCTGGACATTTTTGAAACGGCCTATGCCCATGAGCAGAAAGTAACCGGCTTGATAAATGACATGGTGAATCTGGCCCTCTCCGAAAAGGATCATGCCACTTACAACTTCCTGCAGTGGTTTGTGAACGAGCAGGTGGAAGAAGAAGCGTCGGCCAAAGCAATAGTTCAGCAGCTTAAGCTCCTTGGCGATTCCAAGGGAGGGTTGTTCATGATTGATCGCGAACTGGGCAGGCGAACGTTCACGCCACCCGCGGGATCCCAGTAATAATGAGTAGGATACAGGGAGATTAATATGGCTGAAGAAAAGCAGTCGTGTGTTGAACCG
>JAOZPL010000320.1 GCA_029932795.1 Candidatus Zixiibacteriota bacterium
GCCATCCCGATGGTTGCCCGGTTTATCTGTTGCACCGTGTGTACACGCCGAGCGCTGTCGACGAGATCGCGCCCCCGTGCCGCACCGGCGAACTGGGCTGCGTTGACTGCAAGATGAGGCTTGTGAATAATCTCAACCAGAAACTCCAGCCAATACGAAACAAACGTATCGAGCTTGTCGAAAGACCGGACTATGTCTGGGACGTGCTGGCCACAGGCAGGGATCGTGCCCGCGCACGGGCCGGAAAGGTAATGGAAAAGGTTCGCCTGGCAATGAAAATGGATTACCGGAAGGCAAAGAAATGACGGAGCAACTGATCAACGACCACAGCCGGAACTACCGGGTCAGTCTCGAAGTATTCAGCGGGCCGCTGGACCTCCTGCTGTACCTGATTCAGAAAGAAGAAGTTGATATTTATGATATCCCGATTGCCCGGATAACTACCCAGTATCTGCGTTACATCGATATGATGAAAACGCTCAATCTGGAAGTGGCGGGCGAGTTTATCCTTATGGCGGCGAGCCTGATTCGTATCAAAACGAAACTGTTGCTGCCGCATGATGAGACCGGCGCCGGGGAGATGGATATGCGGGAAGAGCTCATAATGGCGCTGGTAGAATACAAGAAATACAAAGAGGCCGGTGAGATACTCCGGGAGAAAGCACTGGAGGAGGAACTTCGCTTCGTTCCGCCGTCACCGGTGGAAACGGTCGAGCGAAGGGTTGATCTCAACCCCGTCACCAGCCTGTATGATCTTCTGATCGCGTTCAGGGAAGTTCTGGCGGGCACCGGGGAAAGAGCGATGCATGAAGTCGACCCTCAGGAGATCTCTATCGAGGACCGGATTCGGTTCATCATGGGGGTTCTTATGGAGAAGGAATCCGCAACCTTTGGTGAATTGTTTGCCGACCTCCCGAGGAAGATTGTAGCGATAGTAACCTTTGTCGCTGTTCTGGAGTTGGCCAGGACACGTCGCATACGGTTGTTCCAATCACGACCGTTTGCGGAGATGCGAGTTTATCGCGGCGAGACGTTCTATTCTTCGCGATTGAAGATGGATTTGGTTGAGTCTCCGACTGGAAAGGAACAGATGATTTACAATGAAACAGAACCCGTACATTGATTCTACAGTTGAAGCCCTGGTTCTAGCCTCCCCGGAACCTATCCCGGCGCGACGAATCTGCCACGTTTTACCCGAGGTGACCATATCGGGAGTCGCTCAGGCCGTCAGTCGCCTGAACGATCGATATGCCGAAACTGGTTCGTCATTTCGCATCAGGGAACTGGCCGGTGGTTTCCAATATTACATCCTGCCGGATTATGTTGGTTACGTGGAGGAACTGTTTACCCGGCGGCGGAAGCTCCGTCTGACTCGGGCGGCATTGGAGACCTGCGCGATTGTTGCCTACCGTCAGCCGGTCACCAGAACTGAGATCGAACATATCCGGGGGGTTGTCTCCGACGGCGTTGTCCAGAACCTGCTGGAAAAGAACATGATCACGATTACCGGCCGGGCGAAGACGGTGGGAAAACCGCTTCAGTATGGTACTACCGCCGAGTTCCTGAAGTTCTTCGGATTGAAATCGCTCGAAGACCTGCCGAAGATGTCCGAGATCGAGGAGTTGATATCCGCCTCGGAGTCAAAGTCGCAAACTGAACTGGAGCTGACCAAGACGATACCGGTTGTGGAGCCTGAACCAAAGCTGAATGTCGCGGATGGCACCTTTGATCCTGCTCGGCGGCAGGAAATGATTGAAACCGGCATGGAGCCGGTTGTCGGACCGGTCCCAAACATGCTGGTACTGAAATCACCTGTCCACAACTCTTCCGACCGGCCCGAGGGTGAAAAGGCTGACGAGGGATCAGGTACGACGGCTGACCTGAGCGTAGCCGGCAAAACGGATGATACGGGGTGAGATTGTCCCATTTGCGTTTGCTCTACAGGCGAGGTTGCCTTTCGTGATACGCATCAACAAGTACCTCTCCCTGTGCGGTGTCACCTCCCGCCGTGGCGCCGAGGCAATGATCAAGGAGGGGAGGATTACCGTAAACGATATTACCCTTGAGAAACCCGGCTATGTGGTGGATGAGGCATCCGATGTTGTCAAGGTCGATGGTGTCGTGGTCGAGCCGGTCAGCGAGAAGGTCTATGTTGTCCTGAACAAACCAAAGAACGTGATGACCACCCTGCACGACCCATTCAGGCGCAAGACCGTGCTTCACAACCTTAATGGTCTCAAACATCGAGTGTATCCTGTCGGCCGCCTCGATTATGATGCCGAGGGGGTGCTGCTCCTGACCAACGACGGTGATCTGGCCTATCGCCTGGCGCATCCAAAGTATCAGGTTCAGAAGATATATGAGGCAAAAGTCCGGGGGGCTTTCAAAATAGAGGATGTTGAAAAAATCAAAGGGGGGATCAGGCTGGATGACGGTTCTATCGGACGGGCGGATGTGAACATCCTGAGATTTCTGTCCCGGCTGACCCGCATCAGGCTGGTACTTACCGAAGGGCGTAAACGTGAAGTCAAGCAGCTATGCCGCGAAGTGGGGCATCCGGTGGAAGAGCTTATCCGGGTGGAGTTTGCTACCATCACGCTTAAGAACCTTCGCCCGGGGGAGTGGCGCCTGTTGACCGAGCGGGAGGTCGCCCGAGTGAAAGAGCTGGTTGCACTCTAGGGGGCGGCGTTTTCCTTACATGATTATCGCGAACTTGCCGATCTGGGTGCGGTTTTCCGATTCGATGACGTAATAGTACAGGCCGGGGACGACGAGCATCGTGTT
>JAOZPL010000321.1 GCA_029932795.1 Candidatus Zixiibacteriota bacterium
AAATAATTGTCCTTCTTGCCAAAGCGTTTCACCCGACCGCCCTTGAGCTCCGGAGCAATCTTCTCCCAGAGTGCAAAGGCGTCGTCGTCTTCATCGTACACTGTTGCGTACAGGCGACCTTTTGGCAATCCCATGTCTTTTGTCACCCACTCCCAGGCATAGGCAATGGCTTCCTCTTTGAAGTAGTCACCGAAAGAGAAATTGCCAAGCATCTCAAAGAAAGTGTGGTGACGGGCAGTGAAACCGACCATATCGAGGTCATTATGTTTGCCGCCCGCCCGGATGCACTTCTGCGACGAGGTCGCCCGTCTGTAGTCCACCTTGCGCTGACCGGTGAAGATGTCCTTGAACTGGTTCATACCGGCGTTGGTGAACAGGAGGGTCGGGTCATCGAAGGGAACCACCGGCGAGGACGGAATCAGCTTATGATTGTGCTTCTGGAAGAAGTCCAGAAATGATTTTCTGACCTCAGATGTTTTGATCGTCATCACTCTCTTTTTTATCGCGGTACAACGTCTCAAAAGCGGCTTTGGCCGCGGCATAACCGATTCCCCGGCGTGAAAGGTAATTATACGCCTTGCGTCGGGCCGTTTCAAGTTCAAACTGGCCAAAACGTGCCCAGCGTTTCTCGAGAGCCGCTTGTGCCAGAGTAACTTCATCCCGTCCGGCCAGCAGAAGGTCAACAGTTTTCTCAGCCAGGGAGCGGTCGATCAGTTTTCGACGAAGGCTGGCAATCAAGTACGACCTCCCACAGGGATTTGCTTCCAGAAGTCGCGTCGCGAACACCTGCGAGTAGCGGGCATCGTTGAGGAGGCCCTGCTTCTGGTATTTTCTCAAAGTCTGGTGGATCGCCTGAGAACTGAACTGCTTACGTGTGAGTTTCGTCTTGACTTCACCAACGGAGTGCTCCCGCATGGCCAGCAGTCGGCTGATTTCGCAGTCGCACAGCGCCAGTTCGGCTTCCGCCCGAAGCTCTTCCAACTGTGCCTTAGTGATACAAGTCCCTTCCTTGAGCCGATGCTTCTCCGCCAACTCGCGGGGCAGGATCAACGGCTCAGAAAGGGACGAAATATTCAAAAAACACCGGTTACGCAGGCATCTGGTGCTTTCAATCCTGATTCGAGTGTCCATTCTCCTTCGTTCCCGTCTGCTTAACAACCAGCTCAATAATACCAATTACAACCGCAGATCAAACCCAAATCCACCAGTCCCGCATCCTTGATAACCTGGTCAGTTTGACCTTCCCTTTCGCTCTTTTTTCACCATATCACAGTTCTGTTCCATGGTTACCTGCAATATAAGGCTATTTGCATCCCAAAGTCGCCTTGTGCGGCACTTGACATATTTGAATGGGGGCATATTTTATATTAATGGAAACTACCGGAGTACCAGTACCCCTCGAAACCGATACACGTAAGAACGGAAAGGACCGGACAGCTCCGGGCTTGAGTCCGGGACGGAAAGCGAAGATCGCTCTCCGCACGGTAAGAAACATTATTCAGGGGAAACCGAGCACGGTTTCAGTTGAGGTAACATACAACTGCAACGCCAATTGTGAGCATTGCGATCTGGGTGCTTATGTCGAAGAGCCACGTCTGGGGCCAGAGCAATTCGCGCGCTGGATGGACGAACTCAGCCCGGCGGTGGCGCAAATCTCCGGCGGGGAACCGTTGCTGCGAAAGGACCTGGTCGATATCATCCGTGAGATGCGGCGGCGCGACCCGGTCGCGGTTTTTGTCATAACCACGAATGTCCAGCTTCTGGATGAGGACAAGTATCTAAGACTGCGCGAGGCTGGCGTTGATCAGTTTTCCTTTTCTCTCGACTATCCTGACCAGCGCCATAATGAGTTCCGGCATCTCAAGAAGAACTTTGAGCACATACGCGAACTGTCATGCCGACTGGCCCGGTATGGGAATAACGATATCATTCTGGCCTGTGTGGTGCAAAGCGACAACTTCCGTGACCTGCCCCGTATCGCCGAACTGGCGAAAGAGTGGGGGGTGGCGGTCAATTTCAGCACTTACAACTCCCTGCGAACGGGAAACACCAGATTCCTAGTCAACTCGAGCGAAGATCTGGCTGAACTGACGAGGGTCGTTGACAGGCTTGTGGCAATGCAGAGTGATGGCTACCCCATCCTGACCTCTGGATGGACACTCCGGCAGATGATCCATTTTTTCCAGAATGGTCGGCAGCCGAACTGCCGGGCTGGAGAACGATTCCTGATTGTCAACCCGTGGAGCAAACTGACACCTTGCGGGATGTTTCGCGACACTTATGAATCGCAAACCGATCTGGTACGGCAGTTCTCGAAAAACAACAGTTGTGACAAGTGCTTTACTGCTATCCGGGCCAATTCCGAGAAATCTCCGTACCGTCTGTTGGTGGATTCCCTGCGAGCCGTGCGCCGACGATAGACGACCCACCCGGTGAACTTAAAAAGCATCCCCCGATCCAACGGTTCAGAGCCAGTCGCTGAAATAGCTGAAACCGTAACCTAGATAAATATAGCGAACGAACCGTGCGACTATCATGGTAACCAGAAAAAGCAGCGCCGGATACCGTTTTGCTCCGCAGGCGACATAGGCCACATCGCAGGGAATAGGTGAGGAGGTCCCCACGAAGAGTGCCAGAGTTACGAAGGTTCTCGATCTCCCGTGAGTCCACGGATGCCGGTGAATGTTGGGGAAACGCTGCCTGATCCACCCGCTGTTGCCGAAATACCTGCCCAATGTAAAGGTCACGAATGATCCCAGCGCCGAACCAAACGCCATTACAGC
>JAOZPL010000322.1 GCA_029932795.1 Candidatus Zixiibacteriota bacterium
GTTGACATCGAGTATGATCTCCTCGTCGGCCTCAAGACTCCCCTTTTTACGACAGTATATCTTGTACTGTTTTCCCTCCTCGTCCCGGGAGTAGTAGTAATAATCATCATCTTTGACCGGTACCGAGAGGTCCGTTTCCTTGATGCGACCCAGAATCTCCTGATAGAGCTTTTCCTGGAGCTCCTCGGTATGTTTCATCGTCTTCTCGGTGAATTCGTTTTCAGCCTTGAGGTACTCAATCACTTCCGGTTTTTCTTTTCCACGGAGCCAGAAGTAATTGTCCACCATGACGGTGCCGAGCACGGTATCAATTTTCGGCTCGATCTTTGCCACCGGCGGTTTAATCTCATCTGCCAGTGCCAGCGGTGCCAGCATCAGGATCAGACCAAGCAACACTGTTACGGTTACCTGTCGTTTTGTGACCATCATTTTATCAATCCTGTAGAAAAAGTGTTTATGAATCTCCTGTTTTATTTATACAGGGGCTGTGCTCTCAGTTATCGCAGAATCCGTCAGCAGTGCTACTCTCCAATGATCTTGATAAGCACCCGTTTCCGTCGACGGCCATCGAACTCGCCGTAGAATATCTGCTCCCACGGTCCGAAATCGAGCTGTCCATTTGTGATCGCCACCACCACTTCGCGGCCCATCACCTGTCGCTTGAGGTGGGCGTCGGCGTTGTCCTCACCGGTGTCGTTATGTTTATACTGTGATACGGGGGAATGGGGAGCAAGTTGCTCCAGCCACCTTTCGTAGTCCTGATGCAGACCCCGCTCGTCATCATTGATAAACACCGACGCGGTTATGTGCATGGCATTGACCAGCGCTATTCCCTCTGCGACGCCGCTTTCTTTCAGACACCGCTCAACTTCGGGAGTGATATTTACAAACCCCCGGCGATTGGGAACATTGAACCACAGCTCCTTACGGTAACTTTTCACCAGGCAGAGCTTCCTTTCGCTCGCAATCCGTAAGAGGCCTCAATCGTGTACACTGCACCCTCCGAGGCCAGAAAACTTGAATATAGGTGGAACTCTCTCACAGGGAAAGGCTCAATTCTGAACAGGCCATTCTCAGCCATGAATCGGGCCACGCGGTTGGCCGGTGTACCCTTGAGTCGGGCGAGAGCCACATGTGGGAAAAACTTCCGGTTTTCCGGTTCCAGACCGGTTCGCACCAGCACCGATTCCACCTTGTTGCGAAGGTGCGCCACAGCCCCGTTATTCTCCACTCCGATCCAGAGAGTCTCCGGGTCGCGGCGGGGAGGGAAGTAGCCGATTCCTTTAAGGGTCAGTTCAAACGGCTCCACATGGACAGCCTCCAGCGCTTCTTCAACATCCCGGAATACGGCGCCGTTCACCTCTCCTATAAAGCGCAGGGTCAGGTGCATCCGCTCCTGGCCTACCCATTTTGCTCCCGGCAGGCCAAAACAGAACTCGTTCAACTTCTGAGTAACTATCTCAGGCAGGTTGATAGCTACAAATAAGCGATACATGGTAGCACCTCTGCTATTTGTCAGTAAGATAGTGTTTTGTGCTTTCGTGTCAATCGGGTATCGAACAGGGTAGTTGGAGACGGTGAATAATTCTTATTCAACTATCCGCTTGACCCTCTCCGGCCGGCGGGCTTTACTATGCTGACACCCACGCCGGGTTTAACCGGCGGTATTTCGAACAGCGGAGGAGAATGTGAATATATGTATGGTCGGGACCGGTTATGTCGGTCTGGTGAGCGGAAGCTGTCTGTCGGATTTCGGGATGAACGTAACCTGTATCGACAAGGATGAAAACAAAATACGCCTGCTGCGGAGCGGCGAGGTCCCGATTTACGAACTTGGCCTTGGTGACATCATGCAACGGAATGTCAGGCGGGGACGGCTCTCATTTTCCACCAACCTTGAGGAAGCGGTTGACCGCAGCCTGGTCATTTTTCTTGCCGTTGGAACACCGGAGAGAGAAGACGGCAGCACTAATCTGTCCCAGGTGTACGAGGTGGCCGCACAGATCGCCCGGTCCATGCACGAATACAAAGTAATTGCAACCAAATCAACCGTTCCGGTGGGGACAGCAGCCAAACTCCAAACACTGATCAGAAAAAATCTGGCACGAGAGGTGGAGTTTGATGTTGTCTCCAACCCTGAGTTTTTGCGTGAGGGTTCGGCTGTGGGGGATTTCCTGCGGCCGGACAGGGTGATTATCGGATGTGATTCGGAACGCGCCCTGGCTATCATGCGGGATATCTACCGTCCTCTTTACCTTCTGGATACGCCGATAGTCTCGACCAGCAACGAAACCGCCGAATTGATCAAGTATGCGGCCAATACTTTTTTAGCGTTGAAAATATCCTACATCAATGAGATCGCCAACCTGTGTGACCGGGTGGGCGCCGATGTCTACCAGGTGGCCACCGCTATCGGTATGGACAAACGCATCGGACCCAAGTTTCTGCACCCGGGCCCCGGCTATGGTGGTTCATGCTTTCCGAAGGACGTCAAGTCAATCGTTCATGCCGCCGGAAAAGCGGGTTATGATTTCGAGATCGGGCGAGCGATTCTCACAGTCAACGCGCGGCAGCGAGAGATAATGGTCGAGAAAGGACGTCAGGCCCTGGGGGCGTATGAAGGCAAAACGATCTGTCTTCTGGGCCTTTCTTTCAAACCCAACACCGACGATGTGCGTGAGGCACCGGCAATTGATATCGCAATTAAGATGAAAGAAGCCGGTGCCACGATCAACGCATTCGACCCGGCGGCAATGGAAGAAGCGAAAAAAATCCT
>JAOZPL010000323.1 GCA_029932795.1 Candidatus Zixiibacteriota bacterium
GCAGACGCTCGTGGACCTCGGTGTCGACGTCTCCGTTCTCGTCGAGCAAGAAGTCTACGTACCATGGCGGATTATCAGGATTGGGGGCGAACGCGGCAGAATATGCGAAGAAGAGGGCCGTAAAAATGCCGTCTGTCGGGGCAAAAGAGTACGGCGGCCCTGGGGTGGCGTTGTGTAATATCGGGATGTAACCCAGCCCCCCCTCGGCTATGGCCATAAAGCCCCCGTCGATGCTCGCGGCGGAGAAGACATCGGGATGCCGCAACGCTAGGCGCAGGGCCCCGTGACCGCCCGCAGACCTGGCGAGTAGCCATCGGTGATCACAACTGGCGATCGTCCTGTAGGTGCTGTCAACCCACTCGACCACGTCTTCGGCCAGGTAATCCTCGTAATTGCCGATGAGTTCGGAGTTGGCATGGTAGTGCCAGATCGTGTCGGTGAAACCCTGGTCTTGCCATTCCATCGGCGCCGGAGCCAGGAGTGAGACCGGCTCGACCACGATCACGGGGTCGATGATCCCGGCGCCGATCATCTCGTCCAAGGCGGGAACGAGTTCCGAAAGATACCACGAGCCGACGCCGCCCCCATCGCCGTGCAGGTAGTAAATGACCGGATAGTCGAGGCCTGATGTTTCGTAGTCCGCAGGAAGGTAGACGAGGGCTACTTGATCTACCCCGAGTGCCTCACTGAAGAACGTTTGTTCGGTGACCGTCCCTCCTGCGTACGCAATTCCAACGATGAAGAGTGTGACAACGATGATTCCAATAACTCTCTTCCTCATGGCGTCCTCCTTTTGTCCTATCCTGTGTTCTGGATCCAATATGGAGAGAGGGCCCGGGATTATCCCAAACGTTTTATAAAAGTTCTTTGTTACCTTTTCCGGCATGTCACCTCTTTGGCAGTATCCTTCCGGAAAGGACGCAGCCCTCACCCAAACTCCGGATTGGAAATTGCTACAACAAGAAGGAATAGTAAGGCTCTGAAAAATTCTATAGATCCGCTCCCAAAGGCCGGAATGCGGAGCAGGAGCCCCGCGGTCCCAAGAAAGCATGTCGTCTTCCGAGTCCCCGACCTCCCCCCTGGAACCGCGGACTTCTTGGCCCGCGCTCCTGGTTCTGTAATCTCACCTCTTTGAGGCGTTTTTCGGTCTTCTGAGTTAACATCAGTGGACGATAATTGGCCTTAACTCCGTGATTATGGAGAGCGGTATCATTGACCGGGCCATGTCGCAGGTCCATATGATAGAGGTTCAACGGCACCAAAGAAGAGGAAGTTTCATCGACCTAAGGCAGAAAGGGAGACTAATGTGAAACCCGATGACAGTGGGCAACCCAGTCTCATTCGGTTTCTCGGAGAAAGGGGCTCATTGTTCCTTATCCTTCTCTCTGTTTTTCTATTTGCGCCGGAACTATTTTTTTCGAAGACGCTTTATTTCAGAGATTTAACCTTCTATCTTCTACCTCAAAAACGCATTCTGGTTGATTTGGTATCAGCCAATGATTGGCCCCTGTGGAATCCGTTGACCCAAGGAGGTCAATCGTTTTTACCGTCTGTCTCGAACATGATATTGATTCCCTTGAACGCCCTGCTTCTATTCCTTTCACCAGTTCGCGCGATCAATCTTATGCTGGCACTATGCCTCACCGCATGTTTCGAAAATACGTACCTCCTGGCACGATGTCTTGGATACAAGAAATCATCTTCAGTCTTGGCAGCGGTGGTCTTCGGTTTATCGGGTCTGAACTTATCCCTTGTCAATATGATGAATTTGTTCATGGCGCTAGCTCATCTTCCAATATTGCTCACCTTCTGGCATCTGTGGCTCGGACGTTCTCGGCGAAGGTGGCTGGCATTGACAATCCTGACAACTGTCAGTCAGTTCTTTTCAGGTGCGCCTGAGATCTGTGTTCTGTCCTTCGCCTTGTTGCTTGGATGGTCGCTTCTCTACCCTTACCGAGGATCCAATTCATTGAAGATGCTTCGGTCCTGGGCTTTTGTGCTTTTCTCGACACTGGGTCTTGTTGCTGTTCAAGTACTCCCGACCATAGATATCATACAAGCATCACCCAGGGGCCTTGGTATGGGGAGTAAGGAGGTCGGCCATTGGTCGCTTCACCCGAAACGACTCCCGGAGATAATAGTCCCGACAATGCTGGGGAATATAGATGAAATACCAGGGGATTCATACTGGGGTCATCAATTGGTTGATGACGGACCTTTCTTGATCAGCATCTATTACGGGTTCCCTGCGGTTTTTCTGATGATCTATGCCGGCATAATCCGTTATGGTTCTGTCGTGTTGCCAAGAAATGTCAGAATGTTTCTCTTTGCAATATTTGTAACTTCGACAATTCTCGCTCTTGGTCGATTTTTACCTGGTTTCGATGCAGTAATTCAATTTGTTCCCCTGACTTCTATTTTTCGATTTCCAAGTAAAATGATGCTGGCAACAGTACTCCCTACGGCGTTACTTGTTGCCTGGGCATATGAAACTCTATTTTTGGTTGACATGCCGGATCTGGAGACTTCAAAGCACAGGTCATCGGTCCTAATCTTGTTTCCATTTGGTATTATTGCAGTGGCCACCGGCTTATTAGGGCTCGCCATTGCCGCTGGATGGCTTGACTCTTCTTTGTCCAAATTTTTCGATATTGGGATTTCAACAGGTATTCGGCAGGGAGTCGCAGGATCAGTCTTACGTGCTGCAGGGTCTGTAACAGTCATTTCGCTGTTTATTGCCCTTTCAAGACTCGGGAGTTCCCCTTCACTGAAAT
>JAOZPL010000039.1 GCA_029932795.1 Candidatus Zixiibacteriota bacterium
ACGCGGAGAACGTCGGGACCCTTGTCAGACGAGATACCTGTTGACTCTATCAGACCATTGGAAATCTTGCGATTGGAGTAACGGACTTTGAAGTTCTCAATACCTAGGTGCTCAAAGATGCTGACCATGGCGGCGATGATCTCGGCATCGGCCAGCATATTCTGCGTCCCAACGATATCAATATCAAACTGCATAAACTCCCGAAAGCGTCCCGGCCCTGGTTTGTCCACCCTCCAGATATTGCCGTACTGATAGCGGCGAAAGGGCAGTGGCAGATTCGGCTGTGAGGCGACATAACGAGCCAGCGACAGCGTGAACTCGTAACGCAGTGCCATCTCGACATCATCCGGCCCGACAAAACCAAAAAGCTCCGCCAGTGAGTCCCTTGTATAATGAGCGCCCAAGAGCGCCTCCGCGTATTCCAGCGAGGCCGTCTGAAGCGGCAGAAAACCCATCAACTCGACCACTTCCCGCACCCTGGACAGCATTTTCTCACGTGCGATCTGCTCAGAGGGCGGGTAATCCCTAAACCCTTTGAGCACGCGCGGCTTGACCTTGTCCTTTTTCGTCTTTGCCATTACCAGTCACATAAACTGATGTTGCTATCCTTTAAGGCGATAAAGGTTAGCATTTTGAATTAGATTGAAAAGTTTTTTTGGGATGGACATATCCCCTATATTACCAGCCCCGCCATGAAATCACGGGCTGATATCTTATGACAGTTAAATATCATATCTTTCATTTCCACCTGCTGCCTGCTGCCAAGCAGAGAACTCGACAGGGCATTGAACTTCACTTCCAAATCTTCCATCGTCATCGGCTCACGCGGGTCACCCTTGGGATACTCGAGATAGGCCGAGTATTCCTTTTGATCTTTTGTCCGTATGGTGACTTTCGACGGCTGTTTGGCCGGAAACATCCGTTCAAACTCCTCCGAGGCCTCCCCCTTGATCTTATCGATCACCTCCCAGATGTGGGGATCTTCCATCTTTTCATCCGAAAATGTTGCGGTTGTAACCTGGCGGTCAACTATGGCTGCGGCCAGACAGTACGGCAAGGAGTGGTCGGCGGTCTCCCGCGAATCGGGGCGATACTTGTGCGGGTCGAATAGAATATCACATGCCCGCGCAATAGTCCTAACTGTTACCGATTCAATCTGATCGTATGCAATATCGTTTTCTTTAATCACTTTCAACGTGCAGGTGAGATGCGTGTGGGTTAGCGCTTCGGTTGGGAAAGCTTTCATGCTGCATTCCAGAACCTTGAACTTCTCCCCCAGGTTGCCAACCAGCTTATCCTCGTCCCACTTGGGGCCAAATGTATCCATGAATCCTTCTTTGCCCTCGAAAACCGCCTCCGTGCCACTATATCCGTTCTGAGCCATGAGGGCGGCAAACACGCCCGCCTGGACAGCCATGGGATCGACGGTGTTTTTCATCATGGTCAGTTTTCCCGCGGTCGGACATCCGATCGTGTGGCTGTGGCAGCCGCTGATGCCGATAGCGTTGACCATCTGGTCGGGCGTAAGCCGCAGCAGCTTGCCGGCTACAATCGGCGAAACGAACTGGGTAAGGGTAGCGTGATGCCATTTGCGCTCGCGTACGCCGGGAACGGCAAATTCACAAAGCCGCATCTCAAACTCATAAGCAAGCACGATGGCGGTGATGACCTCTTTCATCGAGGCACCGACCATCTCCCCTGCCGCCAGCGCAGCCGGAATGAGATCGGAAGGATGCGAGGGGTCCTCTTTCCAGTAGATGTCGTTGAAGTCAAGCGCCCGGACCATCAGCGAATTCACCAGCGTCGCATTGACCACAGGCATCTTGTCTCCAAAGCCGATGAGTGTAGCTTCCTCTTTTCCTCCCATGTCCGTATAGATGTCACGTAGGATGTTGACATCTTTGGTATGATACCCACCGTAAGCGCAGCCGATGGAGTCATAGAGAAACCGCTTGACTTCGTGAACGACGTCATCGGGGAGGTCATCGTATCTCAGATTGACCGCAAACTCAGAAATCTTTCGTGATATTGTTTTTTCCATAAAACGCCTGTAACGTTGTGTATGTCTGGCTTCTCTCCCTGCATACGCTCGGTATCAGAGCCCGACCGAATTAAGCTTACAACCTTCCTTTCACCCAGTTCTCCAGCCCGCCCGCCACAACCAGTTCCTGGGCGGCGACGCCGATCGGGCTGATAGGATATGTCCTGCCATCAGCCTCAATAATAGAATTGACGAAGTCAATCTTTGCCTGAATCCCTGTTCGTACTGTCAATTGCTTAGTGCCGAATTTCTCTTTGATATCGCGTGAAAGTTCAGGGGCTTCGATAGCAAGGAAGCCGTTGTTGAGAGCATTCCGCCGGTAGGTTTCGCTAAACGATCCGGCCAGTACCAGCCGTATGCCGCGGTACTTGAGCGCGGTTGCGGCCTGCTCACGGGAGCTGCCGGTCCCGAAATTGAAACCGCCGACCAGAATGTCTCCCTTCTTAACCAGCTTCCCGAACTCCGGATCGTAGTTTTCCATCGCCACTTCAGCTTGCTGCTCAGGTGTAAAATCATCTCGATAGGTATACTTACCGGGATAGATACCGTCAGTATTCAGATTATCCTGATGGCAAAAAATCAATTCCCCGGTGATCTGTTCAGGGAAGCCCTCAATAATGCGAACCTTTTCCTCAGATGGAGCCAGCTTCTTCCCAGCCTCAACCTTTGCCACGATTTTAACCGGCTCAACTGCACCCGGCAGATTGATCTTCCCTGCCACCGCCGAAGCCGCCACTACCTCCGGTGAAGCCAGGTAGGTCTGAGCGTTTTTAGAACCCATGCGACCCTTGTAATTCCGGTTTGTGGCCGAGATACCGACTTCGCCATCCTCCAGAAGCCCCTCCCCTAGCCCGATACAGGGGCCACAACCGGGTGGAAGCGGAATTGCCCCGGCCTCCAGCAGTGCTTGCCAGTCGCCCCTGCGCTCACTCTCTGCCTGCACCTCACTCGAAGCCGCAGCGATGTAGAACCTGACATGATTGGCTACAACCTTGCCTCTCACGATGTGGGCAGCTGCGGCAATATCATCAGCACGGCTGTTCACGCAGGAGACAAGATAAGCTTTGTCTATTCTGATATTCCTCTTACTCAACTCAGAAACCGGCGTCATTTCCTTAACCATATCCGGTCCCGCCACATATGGCGAAACTGTATTCAAGTCAAGCATTATATATATGGCGTAACTGGCATCATAGTCAGCGGTTACAGGTTCCTTCAAAAGGCGAGCAATTCGTTCCTCATTCATTCGTGGATGCTGGTCTTTTCTATCCCTGTCCGATGGCACTCCCGCTGGTTCGCGTTTCTGGATAAACTCCACCCTGCTCCCCAACCAGTTAATCGTCACCTCATCAGCCGGAAACAGGCCGGCCAGCGCTCCCCACTCGGTAGTCATATTGGCGATTGTCAACCGATCGTCGATCGTCAGCCCGGCAATTCCGTCACCGACAAACTCAACCGCATGATTAAGCACTTCATCATGGTTGAAAAAACCGCACAGCGTGATAATAACATCCTTACCGGTTACACCGGGACGTAGCTTTCCTTTCAATTCTACCCGCGCCACAGGCGGCACCTGCCACCAGGTTCTACCGGTAGCCCAAATTGCGGCAGCGTCGGTACGGACAATCGGCGTCCCCAGACAGCCCAGCCCGCCATACATGTTGGAGTGGCTGTCGGACGCAACCACCATCGTCCCCGGCCAGGCATAGCCTTCCTCACACATGATCTGGTGTCCTATCCCCCGGCCCGCCGGGTAGAAATCGACTCCCATTTCCTTTGCGAAGGCCTCGATCTTCGCATACTTCTCAAGATTCTTTGCACTCTTGTCCTGAACATTGTGGTCAAGTGCGAATACGACCTGTCGCGGATTGGCAATCCTGTTGGCGCCGATAGATCTGAATTTGGGGATAACCGCCCCGGTGTTGTCATGGGTCATGACGTGCGCCGGTTGAATCGAAAGGTAGTCGCCACTTCTGACCACCTGTCCCGCATCCAACCCGACCGCAAATCGCTGGGCGATCTTCTCGATGAAATTCTGCGCCACTGCTATTTAACCAGCTCAAAATCGATAAAATCAGCATGATGAAAGATGACACTTTCAGGGCTGCGCTTCTCCCCCGTGCCTTCTTTGGAATGAGTGGCAATGATATGCATCACTTCGGAGGGCAGCCCATGCTTGAAGGCCAAGCCGACTCCGCTGAAGGGATGCCGAATATGCTTGCCGTAATCAGATTTGACTGGCTGCCCATCGACAATTTCAAACTCCAGCAGTTTGCCGACATCGGCCAGCAACGCCCCGGCTATCAGGTAATCCCGGTTGACTTTTGTCTTCCTCGCAGCGTGAATATCATCCAGCACCCTATCAACAGCCATACACATTCTGCAAACGGCTCGCACGTGGTCGATAAACGTAATCTTGACATTCTCCGCAAGCAGCGTAAAGGGTATATTGCGAAGTAACTCCTCGGTCCAGCCGCGAAAGGCAATCGCTTCCTCCCAGCAGGCGACCACTTTGTCACGCAATTCGCGATCCCTTATCTCATCTATCTCAGGAAGAAGTCTTACAACAAGTCCTTTCATAGCCGTCTCTTTGTCTGAACGTTTGTAACTCGGTAACAGGACATGATATTACCTGCCCCCTGTTCAGTCAAATGCTTTTTGTAGTTGAACCGGCAAGCTGCTTGGGTAACAGACAATGAATCATAACCTGCAGCCTGAGTAAAAAAAATCACTTGGCTTTGAGATCAATGCTTGCTTTTATTCAAAGGTATGAGCAACAGATAGCTGCTTCAGATACAGACTTAGATGATGAAAGAAGTCTTAGGAGAAATCGATGTCAAAGAATTTTGCTATAACCGGCGTCGGTGGGTATGTTGCACCCCGCCACCTGAAAGCTATCAGAGATACCGGAAACGTCCTGCTGGCAGCAGTCGATCCCAGTGACTCGGTGGGCATACTGGATCAATATTTCAGTAACGTAGCCTTCTTCACGGAGTTTGAACGTTTTGACCGTCACTTGGAGAAACTTCGCCGCCAGGGAGAAAACAAACAAGTCCAATATGTCTCTATCTGCTCGCCGAACTACCTGCATGATGCCCACGTCCGATTTGCCCTTCGAATCGGCGCTGACGCCATCTGCGAAAAACCGCTGGTCCTGAACCCCTGGAACCTTGACGCTCTGGCGGAACTGGAGCAGGAGAGCGGACATCGTGTCAGGACTATCCTTCAATTGCGAGTGCACCCGTCTCTGATCAAGCTCAAGAAAGAGATAGAACAGAAAGGCGGCACTGGCAAGCGCGAGGTTCACCTGACATATATAACCTCGCGGGGTAATTGGTATCTGGTATCATGGAAAGGACAGTTAGAACGCTCGGGAGGTCTGGCGACCAATATCGGCATCCACTTTTTCGATCTCTTGATCTGGCTGTTCGGCCCGGTTGAACATAGCGAGGTTCATGTGAGCAAGCCAAAACGAACCGCCGGCTATATTGAGTTGGCTAACGCCAGAGTAAAATGGTTTCTGTCGATAGATCGCCAGGATCTTCCCGAGGAAAACGCCCGGCAGGAACAGACCACATTCCGCTCTATTACAATTGATGGCAAGGAAATCGAGTTCTCCGGCGGATTCACCGATCTCCACACCCGGGTTTATGAGGAAACGCTGGCCGGTGGCGGCTTTGGCCTGGAGGATGTCCGCCCGTCGATTATGCTGGCCCACGATATTAGAGTGGCACAGGCAATAGGCAAGAACCAGAATGCACATCCTTTTCTAAGGTAATCAGGCTGCTGTTGTCCCTCCGTAGCTTGTTCGCATTGGGGGAAACATGCCGCCCGGTCAGGCAGCTGTACCTCATAGTCCGATAGCTGTCATTTACGGGAATATGCCAAGTTGAGCATATGATACTGCAACCTTGTTGATAGCGTTCATAAAAGCAGCCGTGCGAAGGTCCCGGCAGCCTTTCGTCACAAGCATAGATTCACGGATGGCATCATAGGAGTTATACATCGTCTCCTCGAGACCGGAGTCGACCAGATCGGGTTCATCGGCCCCGTGCATGGCGGCTAGGCGCTCATCAGACGACAGCGATCGACCAGTCGTTTTCTCAATGGCATCAAGCAGTTTTCTGTGTGAACTCTCCTCAAATCGCTTGCTCATGCGGCCAAACCTGACGTGAGAAAGGTTCTTGAGCCATTCGAAATACGATACCGTGACACCGCCGGCATTGATGTAAATGTCCGGGACCACCATGATCCCCTTTTGGCTGAGAATGTCCTCCGCTTCGGCTGTGGTGGGACCGTTGGCCGCCTCGCCTATGATCTTTGCCTTTATCCTGACAGCATTCTCGGCAGTGATCTGAGCCTCAAGCGCTGCCGGGACAAGAACATCGCACTCATATTCCAGGGCATCGGAGTTCTTCGCAAAGTTCTTGGAGCCCGGGAAATTGAGGATTGATCCGGCTTCCCGGCGATGTCTTTGAACCGCATCAACGTCGAGTCCTTTCGGATTGTATATAGCGCCATCGTACTCTGCAACAGCCACAATTAACGCGCCGGATTCCTGCAAAAATTTGGCCGCATGATAACCCACATTACCCAGGCCCTGAATGACGATTCTTTTTCCTTCCACACCAGGCGTCAGGCCAAGTTTCTTCATATCCTCAGCGTAGGACATGGCCCGTACCAGCCCGAAATACACGCCCCTGCCGGTAGCTTCTGTTCGGCCGTGAATCCCCCCCTGCGCGATGGGCTTGCCGGTAACACAAGCAGCAGCATCGAGCTGGGCCGGGTTCAGCGTCACGTAGGTGTCCAGCATCCAGGCCATCTCCCGGCTGCTGGTCCCATAATCAGGAGCGGGGACATCAACACCGGGGCCAATGAATTCCTTCTTGGCTAACTCGGTAGTGTATCTTCGGGTGATTCTCTCCAACTGGGTGCTCGTGTATCTACGGGGTTCGATTTTCACCCCTCCCTTGGCACCGCCAAACGGAACATCGACTACAGCACATTTATAGGTCATCAGAGCAGCCAGCGCTTTCACCTCGTCCTCGGTCACGAGTTCGCTGTACCGGATACCCCCCTTGACTGGAAGCTTATGGTGGCTGTGTTCCACGCGAAACCCCTGAATCATCTCAATCGAACCATCATCGTTTCTGAGCGGGAACTTGAACCAGTAGCAACTGTCACAGTATTTTATCTGGTCAAGTAGTCCCTTCGGGTGATCCGTCAGCTCCGCAGCTTTGTCAAAAAAGCTTGTCACCGATTGAAAGAACGAAAGGTTATTCTGTTTCATGTGCTCCTCACTTTCATTCAGAAAAATAGTCCTAAACCTCGTAACAGCTTATGTGATCCACGCTGGCTGCATCAATTGACACATGCCGACCAGCTATCGCATAACCCATCACTAATCTATCGAGCCCGCAAAAGCAAGCACCAATCAAACAAATCACCAAGAGCGGGCTCGCGTTAACAGGACAATCCCGATGCAGGGAGCCGGCAGGACACTTTCCGGGAAATGACTGTAATTCACACAGAGGCTTTCCTTTCTGTTCCGTATTGATTACATTGGCGCTCAAACACAGTTATCTGTGATGAAAGTATTAACAGTCTTAATTACAGAAGGACCCACTTATGAAAACAGTAACCCTGATCACAGTTCTCATCGTGTCGGCTGCCATCGCTATGGCAGACCCATCTGGTAGGCTTGATGATGCCCTGATCGGTCAGTTCCAGAGCGATTTTCAAACCAAAGGTGATCATGCGGTGACTGTCAACGCCGTAACCAACAATAAAATCAACAGCCTGGCGCTTAACCGCAAGAAGCTGATAGGACATAATAAACTGTTTAATTTCAGGTTAAAATCCAGCGGTATTACGAATCAGCGAAGCTCCGGTCGGTGCTGGATGTTCGCCGCTCTGAATGTGGTCTCTCCCCATGTTATGAGACAGCTTGGGGTATCCAGGTTTGAACTATCGGAGCCGTATCTCGCCTTCTGGGACAAAATGGAAAAGGCGAACCTGTTTCTGGAAAGCATAATTGAGATGCGGGACGTTCCCCTTGACGACAGAAAACTGACGATTCTCCTCCGCTCTCCGTTCGGAGACGGCGGTCTCTGGCACTTCGCCATCGACCTGATGGATAAATACGGTGTCGTACCGCTTTCTGCCATGCCTGAGACCAAGCAGTCAACATCAACCGGCACGGTGAATCGACTGGCAAACTGCAAACTGAGAGCATTCGCCTCGGAACTCAGAGAGATGCACCAATCCGGGAAATCAGTAGGAGAGTTACGTAAGAGAAAAGAGGCGATGCTGAGTGATATCTATAAGATTCTGATTTACTGTTACGGACAACCACCTGACGAGTTCGTTTTCCGGTATGAGACCAAAGACTCCACTATCTCCGGCTCAGAAACCTATACCCCAACCTCCTTCTACCAGAAATATGTGGCTGATTATGTCCCCGACTACATCACTCTGGTGGACAATCCCAATCTTGACTATAACCTTCCGTACACGATGGAAGACTACCGCAACATGTACGAGAAACCTGATCTTGTCATGCTCAATCTGCCTATCGAAAAGCTAAAGGAATACTGTCTTAAATCCCTGCTGGATAGCCAGGCGGTTTATTTCTCCTGTGATATAGGCAAGGAGAACTTCCGAGACTCAGGCATCTTGGCTACGGGCATCTATGAGTACAATCGCATCTTCGACATGGATTTCAAAATGACCAAGGCGGAGCGGATTGCCTACAGAGAGAGTTCTCCCAACCACGCCATGGCATTTCTTGGTGTGGATACCAGCGATACCGGACAACCTCTGAAGTGGCTGGTGGAAAACAGTTGGGGCACTGACCGCGGTGATAAAGGATACTGGTATATGTACGACGAATGGTTCAGTGAGTATGTCTACCGCGTTGTTGTGGACAAGAAGTATGTCTCCGACGAAGACCTGAAGAACTTTGAGAAGAAACCAGTGACTCTGCCAATGTGGGATCCGCTCTGGGAAACGCTGAAGTAAGCGCATACGACTCTTGAAAGTGTCTTAGAGTTATGGACATCGTAGAATCGTTACGTCAGATACTTCCGGTAGAGCAGATCTCCACACAGCCTGACGAGTTGGAGGTTGTCTCACAGGACGAATCTACCCTGCCGGGCGTCACGCCCCTCGCCGTGGTCTGGGCTCTCAACGCCGACGAGATCTCCAAGATCGTCAAATTGTGCTATGAGAACGCTACACCGATTACCACCCGTGGTGCGGGCAGCGCGTTGGAAGGCTCCACTATCCCGTTAGAGAATGGAATCGTGCTCGACCTCAGCCGTATGAACCGGATTACCAACTTCTGGCCGGAGGACCTTCAGGTTAAAGTTGAGCCGGGTATCATCTACGACAACCTCAATGACCAGTTAAAACGGGACGGTCTTTTCTTCCCGCCTTCCCCCGGCGGCTCAGGCGATGTGGCAACAGTCGGCGGTATGGTCTCCACCAACGCCAGTGGCATTTACTCTGTGAAATATGGTGGCACCAGGGAATACGTTCTGGCTTTGGAAGTCGTCACCGGCACCGGCGAAATCATCAGACTCGGCAACCGGGCGATCAAACGCTCCAGCGGCTACAGCCTGGTGGAGTTGATAGCCGGTTCCGAGGGCACCCTGGCTGTCATTTCCTCTATCACGATAAAGCTGGCTGGTCTCCCGGAGGATCGTCTGCAAACGGCCTACAAGTTCAAGAATGAAACCGATGCTGCCCGGGCTGTCTCGGAGATGCGTCGTTATGGACTTGATCTTGCGGCTATCGAGTTTCTTGACAGACGATTGATGGCGGCGCTGAATCAACTTAAGAACTATGGCCTTGAAGAAGTCCCTGCCCTGTTCCTTGAGTTTCACGGCCCCAGGCCGGTGCTGGAGTCAAACAGCGAATTGGTTGAGTCGATATGCTTCGAGCTTGGTGCAGAGAAACTTGAACTGGCCGATGGCCAGCGTCCCTGGGAAGTGCGCCACGATGCGACCGACGCCGTCAAACATTACAAACCGGGCTATTCCATAATCCGTAACGATGTTGCTTTCCCCATATCCAGACTGCCGGAGATGGTGGCATATTGCCATGAACTCAGCGATCAGCACGATATTACCATGTTCACATTCGGGCATGTCGGTCTTGGCCTGTTGCATGCTCTGATGCTGGCCCGGCAGGATAACAAAACAGAATGGAATGCCGCTCACGATATCAGCAACAGGATTATCGAGAAGACAATTGAACTCGGCGGCACTATCTCCGGAGAGCACGGTATAG
Organism: Candidatus Zixiibacteriota bacterium; assembly: GCA_029932795.1. GTDB lineage: Bacteria > Zixibacteria > MSB-5A5 > GN15 > FEB-12 > JAOZPL01. Next base: position 10,334 of record JAOZPL010000039.1, read on the forward strand.
GGCTGGGCCACAAGGACCTGTTTGCGAAAGAGCACGGTGCTGCTGTCGAACTCATGCGCAAGATCAAGCGCCAGTTCGACCCTAAGAATATCCTGAACCCGGGGAAGATATTTGATGTGTGATAGATCCGTCAGGAAGCGCAGGTTCTCTTAGACAGGGTGTGGTATAACTTTTCCTAACCTGTAGGAAAGAGTGCCGGAGGCCGGACTCGAACCGGCACGCTCCTTTTAGGAAGCAAGGGATTTTAAGTCCCTGGTGTCTACCAATTCCACCACTCCGGCGCCACTTGTGGCTCTTATACCCTTACAAGCTACCGCAGG
>JAOZPL010000324.1 GCA_029932795.1 Candidatus Zixiibacteriota bacterium
TTCACAAGAGACTGGTCAGCCATGTTGTGTTTCGCATAGTGTCCAACAGGGCGGATCGCGAGGACCTCTGCCAGGAGGTTTTTGTGAAGGTTTATCAGAATCTCGCCCGGTTCCGGAAGCAGTCGAAACTCTCCACATGGATCGCTCGCATCGCCTTTAACACCTGTCTGAACCATCTTGAAAAAAAACGCCTGCCGTTATATGAGGATTGCTCGGTTGAGGATGAGACAATTGAGAGTTGTCCTGGAGATTGGCCCAGCCCGGATAAATGGGCGGAGTCACGGAGTACTTCGGTGCGTGTCTGTGAAGAGATTGATCATTTACCGGTGCGGTACGGGTTGATCCTGAGCCTCTATCACCTGCAGGATATGAGTTATGCCGAAATCGGCAAGATTTTGAGCATGCCGGACGGAACTGTCAAGAGCTACCTGTTCCGGGCCAGAAAGCTGCTCAAAGAGAGAATGCTGAGCAAGTATACGCGGGAGGAGCTATGCGCCTAGGCCATTTGTCCGACCACGAGATTCAGGAATACCTTGACCGCACGCGGTTGGATAAGGGTTTCTCAAAGCAGATGCTGTCTGAGAAGGAACATATCGATAACTGCATGTATTGCCAGGAAGCAGTCAGGGAATATGAAGAGCTATACGAAACGATTGCCTGCTGTCCCGAGCCGGAATTGTCACCTGATTTTACGCAATCTGTGATGTTACACCTGCCTGTGCAGTCGGAAGCGGATGGGATTTTATCTCATACGCTGATGCCGGTTTTTTCGTCGATAGTTGGCTTGGTAGCTCTGCTCCTGACGATTGACATCAAACCGTTGCTGGGAAGGGTGCTTCAGGCTGCATTCCATCAATATCTCACCCTGGAAGCCTGGCTGGGGAGCGTGTCAATGCCGGAGTTCTCCTGGCCGTCGTTCTCGTTCGTGCCGAGGTTTCTGGAGTCAGCCATGGCGTTCCTGTCTACCCACACGCAGACTGCTACACTTCTATTATTCATCATCGTTACACTTCTGTTGATCTCGACTTTAGATCGTTTGTTGCTGGGCAGGATCTATGAGCGACTGTGACGGTATGAGCTTCTAATGTCGTAATCACCCTTCGACAGGCTCAGGGCAGACAAGTGTTTCGACCTACAAAAGACCAGGAGCGAATATGGGGGGTATGTCGGTTTTCTCGTTTGTCTGTAGTGAACTTGAGACACCACCTGTTTCACTGCTTTGAATTTGGCTGTTAATAGGTTTGACAAATGAGACTGTTTTACTATATTATTGCAGTTGTAAAACCTCTGTAATGTTACTGTCAAAGGTAGCAGACGGGGGTTGAATATCTTAAATGATATCTGGTGTAAGGGGAGGAAAGGGAGGGAACGAGTCACGGCCCAATAGCACTATCTACATTTTATAAAAACAACGTATCATATACAATGTTCATGGCATTATCGCCAGGTTGATTTCTGAGTTCGATGCAACTGTTTAAGTTAATAGGTAATCCTGGAAGGAGAGACCCATGAAGCCCCGGATTGTTTTACTTTTCATTGCTGTGGTTCTGCTTGGCGGTAATGTATTTCCCCAACAGAGTACGACCGGGCCGGTGCCCCCACCCGGTATTGATCTTGATTTGCGGCGCACAGCGCCTGAAGATCAGAAACTTATCCCCGGGGTGCCGCCCTACATATGGCATCACGGGTGCGGTCCGACTGCGGCCGGCATGGTGATCGGTTTCTGGGATGCGAAGGGCTATCCGAATCTGGTGCCCGGCGATGCCACAACCCAGACACTGGCGGTCAATGCCATGATCGCTGATGATACTAACAGCCCTTATTGCGGTGGTCCGGCTTCTGATCATTTCCAGGACTACTCCTGTCCGATTGACTATTATCCGAACATGATGACAGACAGGTCACAAACCGGCGGTACCCATACCGACGACTGTATGGGCGATTATATGTTGACTTCGAGGAGCAGCCGGGGAAACTACTATGGCTGGAGTTGGTTTGTAGATGTACGCCAGTCTTTTAACATGTATGCCAATACGGTGCATCCCGAAGGAAACCCGTCTGCCAGCAACTACTACTACGGTACGGGTCTATGGGACATCTATAAAACGGAAATCCTGTACCATCGTCCGGTAGTGCTTCTGGTTGATACCGACGGAGACGGCAATACCGATCACTTCGTTACAGGGATCGGATACAGTGAAGAGACATCGGAGTACGCTATTTACAATACGTGGGACAGTCAGGTTCACTGGTTTCCCTGGCGGCCAATGGGTGGCGGTCGCACCTGGTCAATATACGGTCTGACGACTTTTCGTCTTGACGTTGTCTGCACCGATAGTGACGGTGACGGCTTTGGCGATCCCGGCCACCCGGAGAACTACTGCCCCGATGACAACTGCCCGACCATCTATAATCCCGGCCAGGATGATGCTGATGGTGATGGTGTCGGGGATGCATGTGATGTCTGTCCGGGATATGATGATAACGCTGATATTGATAGCGACGGAGTACCGGATGACTGCGACAACTGTCAATATGTTGCGAATCCACTGCAGGAAGACGCCGACAGCAATGGTGTCGGTGACGCCTGTTGCTGTATCAACCTGACCGGTAATGTTGACTGCGATCCTGCTGAACTGTGCGACATAGATGATCTGACACGACTGATCGATTACATGTTTATCTCTTTTGATCCGCTATGCTGTCCGATGGAAGCAAATGTAAGCGGTGATCCGGAAGGTCT
>JAOZPL010000325.1 GCA_029932795.1 Candidatus Zixiibacteriota bacterium
CAAACGAGATCGTGACAGTATCAAAAGTGCCGTTCCCAAACGGAATAGCCTCGGCGTTACCGGTCTGAAGTGTAAGGCGGTCGTTTAGTTGCCGTGACGATATTTTCCGATGGGCAATGGCCAGCATCTTCTCTGACAGATCCAAGCCTACACCGGATGCCACCCGGCCGCTTTCGTACAGGGCCAGCAGTTGATCCGCTGTTCCGGTCGCCAGGTCCAGTACTCTCTGCTCTTCCTTTGGTGGCAGCAGTTCTGCTACTTTCCGACGCCAGGCGGCGTCCCGATTGAACGATAGAAAATGGTTCAGGAAATCGTATCGGTGCGCGACCCGGTCGAACATCCTCCAGACTTCATGGCGCGAGGGCGCTGTCTGTGGCGTTGGTTTGCTGTTCATACACATCTCCTGTGGCGCATTAGATGCTGCCTGTCGATGTCACAGAATATAGCCAATCCGAGTGGGGATTCAAGCTCTTCGCAGGGAGGATCACTCCCTCTTGGGTCGCATGCACACGGGAAGCAACACAAGCCGAAAACTTGGTGTCTAACCGCTCCGGCCTGTCATGTGTAAAAAAACATCCCGGAGAAACCGGGAGGTTGTATCAGAAAGGAGTTATCTGGTCGACTCAGCCGTAAATCTCTTTTTCGTTGCACTTGCAGACGCCGACGTTCACCGTGCGGTATTTCCAGGCGCCATTGTCAGCCTTGAATGCTTTGACATGTTTTATGTACTGGATATCCTTGTCACAGACGGGACAAACAGAACCGCCATGTTTTTTCATTGTCTTGTCAAAGAACGTCTTTTTCTTGGCCATTGGAGAAGACCTCCTCTACCTCAAGTCTGTCCTCGGCAATCTCTAGCGCCGACAGTTTCTCTTTTACTTCCACCAGCAACCGGGTCGTGTCCCGCAAGAGGTTGAACTCCTTATTGGTCTCAAAATGCGGAGCCGCTCTCTCAAAGTAACCGATCGCCACACGGTAATCCTTCCGCTTCAGAGCCAGCAGAGCCAGAGTGTAAGCTTTCTCCGAGGGGTTCAGCATCTCAACCGCCCCCTTTCTGCAGGCTTTCGGCTTCTTTGAGCCGCCTGATATACGGTTCGACCATGTAGTTGCTCAGCTTGAGGTAATATATGATCAAGGCTGACAAAAGCAAGGCTTCATTGCTCTTCTGGAGGCTGGCAGTTTTCAGGGTTTGATCAAGGACACTCAGTAGATGTTTGCCTGACCCGCTGAGATCGGCGAAGAGATCATCGATCCGGTTCAACATGTTGCCAAACAAGGCAATAGTGTTATCCGCCTCTTTCGCCTGGGCGACTTCTGGCCCCCGCTTCAGTACCAGCTTCCTATGGCTGGCCTTCTCCGTCCAGCGGTCAATTTCGTCGCTGATTTTCATCACGGCCGGAGAGGAATCCTGCGATGCGTGAATCTCCCGCTTGATCTGACCAAAGATCTTACCCATCCGATTGTAATCGGCGGTCTTGAGACGGCTATCCTCAAGCCAATGATTGTGCTCGGCGAACCAGTCCCCGATCTGGTCCGTCAGGTCATCACCGTTGAAAACTCCCTGGGCGATGTCATCAAGACGATTAATACCGTCCAGCACACAGAGCCGATCCTCCTTGAGTGCTACCGCCCGCTCGAGGAAGGAGACAAGCAGCGACTCCAGCGATCTGAGCGTTTCTATGTGGCTCAAACTACTTCTCCATGACGATCTGTGTAATATTCCGGGTCGCGGTGGTACTGGTACGTTTGTCGGTCAGGTATTCTTCAAAAAGGCCTGAAAGGCGGTTGACCATCTTCTCAAGCTCTCCGGCTGCGGAGTCTTCCTTTCGGCCGGTCGGGGTAATGATGCCTGCAAGCTTGAGACGCGCCAGCTTCCCGAGTGTTTCCTCACGGCCATGCCGGCTCAGTTCACAAATCTGGTTGATTGAGCGACGGCCATCGACCAGGGCCATAATATTCCATTCACCCGCCTTCATCGTTACGGCTCGCGTGCGGCCACCCTGCGAGGCAGCGATGCTGTAAACGGCTTCAAAATCAGGCAGTGTCTCTCTTACCATATTCAGCTCGTCAAGGCGGCGCAGCCCCTCCAGAATGACATTTTCCACCGAAAGCCTGACCGTGATCTCTTCGTCCGTGGGGTACTGGTTTTCGTAGAACTTAAAAGAACCACTTTGCCACGAGAGGAGCGAATACAGCAGTTCTTCCACCTGCTTTTTGACAACCGCTTCAAGATCAGCCCGGTCGATGAACTCCCTGTTGATGAGTATTTCACCTAATCGCTTGGTGTTCTCAGTTTTTGCCTGAACGGCAACAGCTTCTTCAAGCTGCTCGGCGCTTAGTTTTCCGCGCTCCTTGAGCAGTTGCCCCAGGTGGAAAGTCTGGCGGGGACCGTAGCCATACGTGATATCCCCGGCGTCAAAGTAGATCATGACAATGGCGTCATCTCGTTGTATCCCAAGCGTGCCTGATTTGCGGCTGGCGGCGATCAACTGGAGGATCTCCGGCAACGTGAACTTCTCGATATTTCCCTGTAGATCTAATTCCATAACCATTCCCGTCAATATATAAGCCGTGATGTTCGATCATTCTGTGCAGTCTTGACAACAACGCGACAGGAATCGGTCCTCACGACACCCCTCCCCGGGTAACGCCTTGTCACAATACTACACTATGTCAAACATAACAGGCCTGTATTTCTGAAGTCAACACTGAACTTTGGTAAAGCTCTTCCTCTCCTGTGGC
>JAOZPL010000326.1:0-1290 GCA_029932795.1 Candidatus Zixiibacteriota bacterium
GACTACCAGGTTGGACAGAGTCTGTAACGTTTCAGACGGCGAAAGCTTTTCCCATTCCAACGCCAACGGAGCGGTAGCCAGGATGCGTTCCCACTTCAATCGGGAAATCGGATCTCCGAACTCTGCTATGTATCCCATCAATATGCCCCGCTCCAAATCATCAAGGAGATCGAAATACGTCGCCGGTATCTCTGCAATCATAGCTTTGAGAATCTGTCGGGCGAGGAGTCGTACATGATGACCAATAGTTACCTGGCTGAGATCCCCACCCGTTTGTTCCAGCAAAGAGGTAAAGTCATAGTAGCGCACCGGGAGAGCGCGACGACGCAAACTGGCATACGAACACTCATAGGCCACCATTTCCCGGGTGGCTGTCTTCCCTTCCCCTCGACCAGCCAGGAGAAAGGCGGATTGGGGGTGGTCGGGAACGCCGATCATGTCATGCAGATATGGGCGATCCACAAAGAAATATGGTAGGTCCGAACGTTCCCGATCGGCCTCATAGAATGCAAACGGATCGGCGATCAAGCCGAATTTTTCCAACCACCGGTTCAAGCGGCGGCTAAAACTGTGGCCGTAGCTGCTCATCTGTGGTTCCCCTATCACTTTGTCACACCGCTGGCACAAGAATACCATAGAACAATGACAACGGCAAGTCTGTCTTTCGCTAACCCTCCCGCAGGGTTAACCGCATCCGAACCTACGGGAGGGTCAAAATGTCGGGTAATGAGAGTTTGTCTCAAACATGAGAATCAGTATAATATCATCATACGGCCAGTATCCCGATTCCAGATGGCGAGCCTCGATGCTGTACAAGGCGGTATAACTGGATTTTGCTTTCAGACTATTCTGACATATAATCAAGCCAGTGCGTTTGTGTCCCCGCATAGCCGAAACACGATCTCTGTTGAGGAAAAACCAGTATAGTTGCTACCACGATTGCCCAGCGAGTGCACGAGTGAAAGAAGAGCCTGTACCGGCAATTAAGGAACAACCGCAAATGAGAGCAATTATCTTTCTCCCAGATCATTTGCCCATCTGCCAAGGAGTGTGAATATGCCAGACCTACTCAATGACTTGATGCTTTTGACCACGTTGACGATTGGCGGCACGGTAGCTATTGGCCTGTTTCTCAAACTCGCCACTTTTAATCGCCTGGACATCACCATCACATGTGGATTTTGGCTCATCAGTAGCATGATAGGGATGATGCTCTATCTTGTAGTGGCTCTGCCGGGCATAATCGCCGGCGGTCCAACCCTGGGGTTCTTCACCAATCTAATATCCGGC
>JAOZPL010000326.1:1300-2732 GCA_029932795.1 Candidatus Zixiibacteriota bacterium
TCAATGGAACCGAACAACAAAAACATCAAGGCCTGGTCCCTCTATGTCCCCTGGGTCTACTTCTGGTTCGCCGGGTGCGTCGGATGGCGCTCCGGCTGGTTGGGGGTGTTGACCATTACCGTGCCAGCGCTCCTGATCGCCGGAGGGGGGCTTCTCTTTGTGGCCGGTTTTTTGATTCCCTCCCCACCACAGGATGCCCTTTATCGGGGTAAGCGCTCCGCTCCCAAACCGGGCGGAGTGCCGATGTTGAAAGACCAGATTTTGGATTTCCTGGCGATGTTCCGTTTCCGACAGAACAAGGCCATCCGTCAGGAATGGATCGAGCACCGCCGCAAAGCTTTGCGTTGCCTGATCACATATACGTTGGGCACCAACTATCCCTACTATGTCGTTGTAGATGAAAAGATTATGGCCCGCACCGAGGACAACCGGACCTGGCTGACCGGCGAAGAACGGCTGGTCAAACGGGCAGCAGGCGACACATACGGTGCATTCCTGTCAGGGCCGGGCCTAGTGCTTACCGGATGTGATCACGCTGTTGCCATCTCTTCGGGGCTGCGGTTCAAAGGCCCCAAAGGACCGGGGGTGGTGTTTACCGGCATGTCCGATACCCCTACTCAGGCTATTGATCTGCGGGTGCAACTACGGGCTTTCCCCGTCACAGCGATGACCAAGGACGGCATTGAAGTCAAGTTCTTCGCCTTCATCCCATTCCAGATGGGGGCCGGCGGGCAACGCCCAGCGCTGGGACGGGGGTATCCCTACCGGGCTAGTGATGTCTTCCGGGCGTTCCAGGCCCAGGTGATAGACCACAAGAACCCTTCTCAGGAACCTGACCAACTGGAGGCCCTCAAGTGGTATGACCTACCACAGTTGGCCGGGGAGCGCATTCTGCAAGAGATCATCTCCCAGTACAACTTCGACGATCTGTATGCCCCCTTCGAGCTGTTCGATAACCCTGGCGACGACCCTCGCGCGCGGATAGCCAAAGAGTTTCGGGATGAGCTGGACAAAGTCCTGCCTGGATGGGGAATTCAGCGGATTGGTGGAGGGATTGGTAACATTGAACCAGTCAATGAGCAGGTACTACAAAAACGTATTGAGGCCTGGCAAACTGAATGGGTGCGCCAGGTAATGCGCAAGCAGGCCGCAGGCCATCACACTCGTATACAACGCGTCGAACGGGCACGTGCACAGGCACAGACCGATGTGATCCTGGAAATCGGGAAACGGATCGCTGAATTGCGCCGCAGCGGTGAGGCTCCCACGTTTGACCGGATTGTGGCCCAATTCCTGGACCTTATCAACCAAATGGCCATCCGCCCGATGGTGCAGCGCTACTTACCTAAAGATACGAGATACATCATTCGGGACGCCCAACGAAAAACCAGCAATCCGGCATGAACCGGGTTGAAGATAGGAGCATAAACAA
>JAOZPL010000327.1 GCA_029932795.1 Candidatus Zixiibacteriota bacterium
AATCGGATGCCAGCCCCGGTTGAGTAAGCCAGTCCCTGTTTTTCCCGCAGGTTGAGATACAGGCGGTCGGACAGTATGGAAGTGGCCACGGTCAGGGTGGTGGCATCGTCGCTGCCGGCACCCGGCACGCATGAACCGATATAGATGCCTATCTGCTCCTTGTCCAGATCAACATGGGCCTGTTTCACGGCCGATAGCGGATCAGCAACCTCAGCCGAATGGTAAGCCAGATTACTTGCGGGGAGATGCCCGAGGTTTTCTTTAACCCACCCGAGAACTTCCTCGATCTCCCGATTCGTAGCGATGGAGACGATCATATTCTCCGGCGCATAAAACCTGGCGTGGTGGGCTTTAAGGTCATCAATGGTTATAGACGATATTGTCCGGGGTGTCCCCATGATAGGTTGTGCGAACGGTTTCGATTCAAACAGCGTGCGGTAGAACAGGTCCCGGCTTACTTTAGTCGGCGAAGTAGCGTTTCGCCCAAGGATTCCCAGCATCCCGACGCGGACTTTTGCCACTTCGGCCGAGTCAAAGGCCGGGTTCAGGAGCATATCAGTAAACAGTTTGAATCCCTGAAGAGCATATTCGTCTATCGTTTCGAACTTGATGAATGAAAACCGCCGCGTGGTGTACCGGTCATCGAACGGAATCCATGGATTGTCATACAGAGTCACTTTAGCTCCGATTGCTGCCATATCCCGCTTAAATTGCGAGGCGTTCCGTGATAGAGTGCCTTTCTCGAGACACCGGTTGACAAAATCGGTAATGCCTGTTTTGTCTTCCGGTTCATTGGCGGAGCGATTCCTGCCCAGGACGTTGATGGCGAACACCCGGCTCTCCGGGTTTGATTTGATGATAACAATCAGCCCGTTGTCGAGAACCTCCCGATAGTAACGCGAATGGTCGACCAACCGGAAGCTGACCGAGTCGGTTGGTGGAAAAACCATTGTCGGTCCGGCAGTCAGGTCGTACTCGGGAAAGGAGGTAGTATCGAAGTAGCTGATTACCTCCGTGGCAGTGATCCCGCTGGGCACATATGGTTTCTTTCCCGTTTCTCCCACCGGCTTCACGACTGTTGCTATGTACCTGGGGTTATCAAGCCATTTGCCGGCCGCCCGCTGACACTCAGGCCATTCGACCTGGGCCAGAAGGTCCGGATACTGTTGAAGAAAGTCCCAGCCGACCGTCATCATCATCGGTGCGATTATGATGCCGTAATGATGTAGCCACTCCGTGGCGTAAATATCGTTGCACTTGACAGAGGTTTTAATACCCTGGATGGTTTCGGGATTGGCAATATGAGAGCTCAGGCGCATTATCTCGGCAACGATTGTTCTGACAATTTCAGCCGATCGTTCGGCGCTATCGGCAATGACTGACACTTCCAGGCGTGAGAACTCGCTCTTTGTCTCGAGCCACACGCTGACTTCGGTCGCCAGAGGTTTCTCGCCGGATGTCAGCGCCCGTTTGAAAGGGGAGATATCCTCCAGTGCCAGGTATTCGGCCAGCATGTTGAAAGCCAGATAATCCGGGTCATCATGAGGTGGCGCGGCAAAAGAGAAGTTTATATAAGTGGAGGTGACGTTGGCGACTGTGTCGTAGATGGTTTGGCCGGTGATATCAGTGAGGCCCGTTTTAACCGGAGTAAGCAGCTTCTCATGACTTGATACGTCTTTCGGCGAGTCAGGCTGGGCATGCCCTTCAAATGGGCCGAAGACATCGCTGATAGTCTTTTTCATTTCCTTGGTTTCGAAGTCGCCAATAACCAGCATGGTCATATTGTCAGGCGTATAGTACTTCTTGTAGTAGGCAATAATAGCCGTCCGGGGGATGTTCTCGATAAAGGGTGCATAGCCGAGCACGGGTCGGTTGTAATCGGTGTTGGCGTATGCCTTTTCGATGAAAAACGACTCCGCTGGCGCTCCGGGTTGGTCGGCGCTCTGATTAATCTCTTCGATGACAACTTTCCGCTCTTTGGCCAGTTCCGTGTCGGGAAATATGGAGTTGAAAAGCATGTCCGCCTGGACTGTCATACCGAACTTGGTATACTGTTTTGGAAGCAGCACGAAGTAAGCGGTGAGGTCTTTGCGAGTAAAGGCATTGATATAACCGCCAAGGTTGCTGATCGAGGCATCTAGCTCCTCTCTGGTCTGATTGGCAGTACCGTCGAAAAGCAGATGTTCCAGGAAGTGCGTCAATCCGTTCTCATAGCGAGACTCGTATTTGCTTCCGGATTTCACATAGATTATGCTGGCTACCATGGGTGAACTGTGGTTCTCCTTCAGGATGACATCAAAGCCGTTGCCAAGCATGAACCGCTCAGCCGTTATTGGTGGACGAGACCGATGTCAAGCATCAGGGGTCATAAATAGCGTTGACTAAATATAAAGAGACGTTATATTGGCTGAACTTGAGATGTTGACCCGACTTGGTAAAAATGCTTTCGCTCCAGCCAGACCGGCAGTTGTTCTGCTCGTACTGCTGGCTTTGACCCTTGCCGGTGGCAACGCCACGGCGCTCCTGTTTTCCAGACATGAGCGAGCAGGTCAGGGCTGCGGTTCGATATTCGATCGGGCCGGTCTTGCCCAGGTTGTGTCGTCAGAGGATGCCTCCGAGAAGATGGCGACCACCGGCAGTTCGTGCACCGGGCAGGCGGCATGGCTTCTGATTCCGCTTCACTTCCAGGATAACAGCAGCGAAACCCGTTTTAAGGGTCGG
>JAOZPL010000328.1 GCA_029932795.1 Candidatus Zixiibacteriota bacterium
CTCGTAGGCGCTGACATGGATACGATAGCGGTCCCATTCAATCTTCTTGTTTTCGATCAACTTTTCAAAGATGTGGTCGCCAAGTGTTTCACGGGCAAGCTGTGATTCTTCCAGTTCATGGATAGCGTTCTCGAGCGAGTTTGGAAGAGTATCAATCTTCAGGTCCGCCTTTTCCTTGTCGGACATATGGAAGATGTTCTGCTCAACCGGATCGGGCAGGCTGTATCCTTCCTTGATGCCCTTGAGACCTGCAGCTAGTATGCAGGCAAACGCCAGATACGGGTTTGCCGCCGGATCGGGCGAGCGCAACTCCACGCGGGTGGCTTTTTCTTTGCCCTGACGGTAGGTCGGCACGCGCACCAAGCTGGAGCGGTTGTGCCGCCCCCAACTGACATAAACCGGAGCCTCGTAACCGGGCACCAACCGCTTATAAGAGTTAACCCACTGGTTAAGTACGAGCGTGATTTCCTTGATATGCATCAGGATTCCAGCGACAAAACCACGCGCCAATTTGGAGAGGTTATATTCGTCGTCATTGGTGCCGAAGAACAGGTTCTTTTCTCCTTTGAAGAGGGATACGTGACAGTGCATCCCGGAGCCGTTCTCGGTGAAGATCGGTTTGGGCATAAACGTGGCATAAATGTCATTCTCCATCGCGATCTCCTTGACAACAAAGCGGTAGATCTGGGCGAAATCGGCCATCACCAGCGCTTCCTGGTACTTCAGGTCAATTTCGTGCTGTGACGGGGCCACCTCGTGATGCGAACACTCCACCGGCACATCGATCAATTCCAGGGCGTTGACCGTCTTCTTACGAATCCGCGCTCCGATATCAACCGTGCCATAATCAAAGTAACCAGACTGATCCAGCACTATCGGATCCTGATCATTCTCCAGATAGAAGTACTCAATCTCCGGGCCGACATAGTAAGTCCAGCCCTTATCGGCGATTTTTGCCAGCATCTTCTTAAGCACCCAGCGCGGGTCTCCCGAATACGGCGTTCCATCGGGATTCTGGATATCGCAGAACATCATGGCGACCTTCTCTCCCGCGATCTCCCAGGGAATAATCCTGAATGTCACCGGGTCTGGCATGGCCATTAAATCAGATTCCTCTATTCGGGCAAATCCCTCAATGGACGAACCGTCAAATCCCTGACCCTCTGCAAGCACCTGCTCAATCTCGCCGCGGGTGATAGACATTCCCTTGATTTTTCCCAGAATGTCTGTAAAGCAGAGACGGATATAGCGGACGTTAGCCTCGTCGATCATCCTCAGTGCATCTTCCCTAGTCTTGGTCACTTTTCTGTCTCCTTGTGAGAGTCCCGGTGGGTTATGAAAGCCCTCAATTTATACACGAAGTTCCAGAATGCAAATTAAAACTGGCTGAGACGTCGGAATTCTTACCGGGATCGAGAAAGCCAAGCAGTGGGCCACCTCATGACTGGTTATGTTTCATCCAGCGAGAGTGATATCCGCTTGCGTGTAGGCTTAAGTTGCCGGAGGTGGACACCGGCCATGTTGAAAATCTTGCGGGAGGCAATGAATACAGGGTCTGCGGCGTACCGGTCGGAAAGGAACACGACTTCCGCAATTCCGACCTGGACAATGAGTTTGGCGCACTCATTGCAAGGAAAAAGTGAGACATACATGGTAGCGCCGTCCAAGTCCGGTTTATTGGTAGCATTGGTGATGGCGTTCATTTCGGCATGGCACACATATGGGTACTTGGTTTCAAGGAACTCCCCCTCCCGGCCCCAGGGGAGTTCATCATCATCGCAACCGGTCGGAAAGCCGTTGTAGCCAATGCCGATAATGCGCTTGTTCCTATTGACAATACAGGCCCCCACCTGGCTGCCGGGGTCTTTGGAGCGCTGCGCCGATAGCTGTGCCACCGCCATAAAATACTCATCCCAGCTTATGTAGTCTGTGCGCTTGGGGGTCATGACGGCATCGTTTCAATCAGCAATCAGGTAGGTTGGGTTCCGATGGAGTTCACCACGGGCTAACAGAATGAGAAACCCGACACCTGGAGCCTACCAATCTGTCGGGTTTTTCATCCGCCCGCTGCGGACTCAGAACCCGATCTACAACTCTACTTCTTTCCCCTCATGGGCATACGCGATTGCTCCCTTACTCACCGGTCCGTTTCTCCAGGTAGCCCTTGAACGCTTCGAGCAGGTCGATCGGGACCGGGAAGATGAGGGTAGAGTTTTTCTCGGTGGCTACCTCGGTCAGAGTCTGCAGAAAACGAAGTTGCAATGCGCCCGGTGATTGAGCGATGACTTTTGCCGCATCGGTCAGGCGTTGGGCTGCCTGGAATTCACCCTCGGCGTGGATGACCTTGGCGCGGCGCTCACGCTCGGCTTCCGCCTGCTTGGCAATGGCGCGCTGCATCTCCAGCGGCAGATCAACATTCTTGACCTCCACGACCGAGACCTTGATGCCCCATGGCTCGGTCTGATCGTCAATTATCTGCTGCAGTTGGGCGTTGATCTTTTCACGGTTGGTCAACAGGTCGTCAAGCTCCACCTGGCCAAGTACAGACCGCAGCGTGGTCTGGGCGATCTGAGAGGTAGCCTCAAAGAAGTTCAGGACCGAGACAATTGCCTTGTTGGAGTCGACCACCTGGAAATAGACAACAGCGTTAACTTTGATCGTGACGTTATCCATGGTAATCACGTCCTGCGCCGGGACATCGTAGGTGATCAC
>JAOZPL010000329.1 GCA_029932795.1 Candidatus Zixiibacteriota bacterium
AGTGTCCTTGACACTGTCAGGCAGGAAGAACAGATACCGTGTCAGCAATTCACCTGACTGATTCGGCTTCAAGGCAAGTACGATCATCAATCCCAAACCGATCAGGGCGGCAGCGATTGCCACGTAGGTGCCGACTTTCAGTCGTTCATCAAAAACCAGAGGGGAAGTATAGAGAACGACACCGAATATCATCAGCAAAGCGACCAGATCAAAGACCATGCGCTCGACAAATATCGTGGCCAACGAGGACGACTTCGAAATATCACTGTCCTGACGGGCCAGCGAGTATGCTCTGACATATTCCCCCAGCCTGAACGGCAGGATGTTATTGGCCATGAAGCCGATACAGGTCGCAGCCAGCAGCTTGGGAAAAGCCACGATTTTGATGGGGGCGATCATGTACCGCCACCGAAACGCCCGCTGGTACATGCCCAGGACGACAAAAAAGATGTTGGGAAGCAACCACCAGTAGTTCGGTTTCTTCAGCGCAGCCACCAGCTCATCTGCAGGCGTATCCCTGAATATATGCCAAAGAAGGAGAAAGGAAATACCAAGGCCCAGTGTTGCGGTAATGATTTTCTTCTGACGGACTGTCATGCCCGGCTCCCGACCACCTCGAACAGGAGGGCCTCAAACTTCCTGGCCGCTGTATCCCAATTGAATTTCTCTGCCCACACCATGCCACCCTGTTCCAGCTTTCTGCGAAGGTTTTCATCTTTGAGGATAATAAGCAGCTTTTCAGCCAACTCGTCGGTGTTGCCATATTCGTAGAGATAACCGGTTACCCCGTCGCGCACAGAGTCGCGTAGTCCGGGCGAGTTCGCGGCCACCACCGCCGTACCGACCGAATTCGCCTCGATATTCGTCAGGCCCCACCCCTCTTTAAGCGACGGCAAAACGGAAACGTGAGCCCGGCGCATCCGTTCGACCTTGTTATCCGGTGTTACATATCCAGGAAACTCAACATCACCTGCGATATCGAGTGATCGGGCCAGTGCCTTCAGAGCCGGCAGATAATCGCCATCGCCCACGATCATCAGGCGCGCCGACGGCAGCTTGGTTTTCACCCTCTTGAAAGCGACCAGCAGATGTTGAATCGACTTGTATTTCTTAATTCGCCCCAGATAAAGGATAGTGGGTTGTTCGTACTTAATCACCGAGGGATCGTGCGAGTAAACAACCCGGTCTATACCGCAGTGGATAATCGAGATGTCCTCGCGAGGTACACCACGAGCGGCAATATCATCAGCCGTTGACTCCGAAATTACATTGTACCTTTTCCCCCGATAAGCATAAATCAACGGCTTCTCAAAAAGATAGATATACATGCCGATAATGAAGTTGATCTCATGAAAGACGGTCGTGGCGAACAGGTGTGGTATAACCACCAGGGTGGTGATGTTGAGATACAGGGGCGTGTAGAACGGAATCTTGTTAATATCCTCGATCAGGATATCGAACCGGTTTTCCCTTACCAGTCGTCGGAGATATCGCGGCGCAATGAGATTAAACGTCATCCGGCTTCCCCGTCGGATAATGCGCACTCCCGCCACATTCTCCTCAGGCAAACAACCGGGCCAACCGGAGCAGAAGAGCGTCACCCGGTGACCATACGATACTAATCGCCGCAATAGTTCCTCAAGATGCACCTCGGCTCCGCCGCCAAAGGGATTCTTCAGATCGTTCCAGTTCAGAGCCAGAATGTTCATGAGTCGTTCCCGCCGGAATCGGCTGCCTTTTCCAATTGCCTGACCAGCTCCCCCAACGCCTGCTTGATCTCCAGGTCTTCGGGATTATAATGAACCCATCGCTGCAGCACCGCCACTACCGCTTCGGCGTTGTTCACCTCAATCAGCAATCGCATGATTTCATCAAGGGCCGGGCGATAGCGTGGCGATTCCCTCAGGAGTTCATCCAGGATCGGACCAGCCTCTTCCGGCTTGTTAATCCGGCGGTATGCCTTGGCCAGATAAAGACGAATCTCACGCTGGTCAGCTTCGGGATACCGCTCCAACAACGCCAGTATTGAATCAACCTCTCCCCTCTCTGTGTACCAGCTTGCCAGACTGTTTATCGCCCTCGAAGAGGCTGGCATTATGTCCAATGCCAGCTTCAATATCGCAGCCATGTCATCGATTCGCCCGGCCGTGCG
Source organism: Candidatus Zixiibacteriota bacterium (assembly GCA_029932795.1). Taxonomy (GTDB): domain Bacteria; phylum Zixibacteria; class MSB-5A5; order GN15; family FEB-12; genus JAOZPL01. The sequence continues at coordinate 2,153 of JAOZPL010000329.1, forward strand.
CAGGCCCTCGGCAGTCATCAGGAGACTGTTGGCAACATTACCAAGTACCCGTCTGGTCGTCTCATTCTTGTAGACCGATGGATTGATAAAGCTGGCGTAGCGAAACTTCTGTGGATCAGAGAAAAAGGCTATCGATTCCTCCTTGGCCAACGATAGTGTCCGGGTATTGTGGCTGAACCGGAACATCATACCGCTGAGCGTCAACATGGAGTCAATCTGCACACCGTGGTATTTACGCGCCGAGCCGCCAACAGTAACCGAGAAATTGATCGGTACCCGATCCGCGTTGTGGTCAATGATGGCATCGATAACCTGATCCTGAACCTGGAACGTCCGGCCGTCAGGAAAACGGAACGGCCGCAGTCTTTCTATCTGCTCGTCGGTCCACCCCAACTCAAGACCCATGTAGTCACGAATCTGCTTGATATACCAATGGCCGTTGGCCAGCGACAGGTTGACAATCCGTACATCCTTGCGAACACCGTATGCCTCCTGAAGACACCATGGCGGAAAGGTGTCATTGTCACCGTTTGTGAACAACACGGCGTTTTCATCGGCA
>JAOZPL010000330.1 GCA_029932795.1 Candidatus Zixiibacteriota bacterium
GTCTCGAGGTGACGCCGGGACAGGGTAAATTCTCATTCGAAGATGGCCAGTATGTTCCGGATCCCGACGGCAACTACATACAGGTCGAGGAGATTCTCTCTGACACGGCGCGAGTGCGCCGGGCCGAGAAGAGTTTTCACCTTAAAAAAGACTGGCGTGTTCTGCTCCTGCGATTTACGTCGAACATCCGGGAAGAACTCCTCGAAGGAGGGAAGCGGGATATCTGGTGGATTCTGCCGTTTTTCTCGGACGAACATCAGCCGTATCTCTTTTTCAAACGTCGCTATGGCGCCGACCTTCGCCTCTGGCCGGCACGTGGTTTCCACGCCATAAACCTCTCGTTTAATCAGGACCTTGAAAAACGGAACATTGCCGGGATTACCCGACGACGGTGTGACACCCGGGGGGAGCTGTCGTTCAAGCAGGGCGTGGGTCTCACGTATCTTGAAGAAGGACTGGAGATGTTCCGTATGGAGCGTGACAGCTACTTCACCGGCGCTGGTGATATCGATGGCTACCGGATCAGCCTGAGGATTCGTGAAGTTGTCGGGTCGGGTGAACTCACCGGCGGCGGGAGCTTTCGCCGGGCCGGGTCGGCTCTTGATGAAATATCCAGGCAGTATGCGGTGAACCTTGGCTCGTGTCTGCGAGTACTGGGGAAAGGTGAATTACGTTTGTCAACCGAGTTATACTACCAGGATTTGACCGGTGTGAGCAGCCTACCATCTTATCAGCTCACCAATAACCGGTTCGGCAGACGTGGCGCTCTGTGGTCAATCTCCGTGAATTACGGTGTTAAATCGGGGATGCGGCTGAACTTCTCAATGAACGGGCGTCATTCCGATACCCGGACGGCACGGATAACCGCTCGGGGGGAGGTGGTGGCCGGGTTCTAACCCTGATATGAGATACCTACTGAACATCTGTGGTCTGATCATGCTGCTGAGCGTGCAACTGCCTGCAATAGAGATTGTGTATAAAGGTCAGCCACCACGGGACAAGAGGCATCTGGAGAAACATCTTGCTGTCGTGCAGCAGAATAGTGGAGCGTCCGAATGCATTGCTGACTCAGCCGTCTCCTGGCTGCGTGAGAATGGATTTCTTGACGCTTCGGCGCGGCTTGACAAGGGTCAGCTGATCGTTATCACCTCTGAACAGTATATGCTGGACAGGTTCCGGGTTACGGCGGATAGCATATTTGAAATGCCCGTCGGCGTTCCGTTTACCCGTTCGGGTTTTGAGCAGGCAATGGAGCAGTTGCTGGGGCTGTACCGGGAACGTGGCTGTTATTTCGTCAATGGAACCATCACGGGTGCGGTAAAGGGCCACGGGCGAGTGACGGTCGAACTGACGTTGAATGAAGGACCGCCGGTGACGTTAGCAAACAATCTCTACACTGGCCTGGTGCGTACGAAGTCAGGCATCATTGACGAGTATCTCCCCTGTGTACCGGGCGACACCCTGACCGATCTGGCGATCAGCCTATCTGAGGAGGCTGCGGGCCGGATTGAGTTTGTCAACTTCGAACCGCCGGTGCAGATCCGACCCCGGGGGGGCTATACAGAAGCTGACCTTGAGTACAGATTCCGGGAGAAAAAGCAGTTCTACTTTTTCGGAGGCGGTGGGTATGTTCCTGACAGTCCGACCGGACTGGTCTGGAACGTCAATATGAGGCTTCTCAATCTGTTTGGCGGTGGTAAGGAGGTTGCTGTCCGGTCGGAAAGACGCGAGAAAGGGAGGAACATGCTGGATGTGCGGTATTGTCAGCCGGTCTTCTTTCTGGGAATCGGTCAGGCTGAACTCGGTGTCGCCACCCGCGACTACCGGGATCAGTTTTACGAATTCGCACTGCGTCTTGAATACAGCACTCTCGTTAGTCGTGTTCTTACCACCGGCCTCGCGTTCGACTGGAAGCATGTTGAGCCATCGACCGATATGGCTGGTTACTCGCGATTCGGGGTGGCTTTTTCTCTTGGACGAAGGAATCTGGATGATAAATGGAATCCCTCGCGAGGTTTAGCGCTTGACTGGACAATTACATATGCACACCGGCGGTATTCTGCTGACAGAGTGGCATCGCGGCCGGAGCAAAAGGTCTATAATGAAACACGTAATGAGGTTGCAGTGGAACTCTATTGGCCACTGATCGGGTTTGCGGTCGGCCACCTGGGCTTGAGTTATATCGGCCTGGAAACGAGCGAGTCGCTCCCGCCTGTTTCTGAACTGACATTTATTGGTGGGCCCGGCACACTGAGAGGCTTTCGTAATGATCAGTATATCGCCCAGCGAACAGCATTGGTTACCATTGAGCCGCGCCTTCGATTCCGACAAGGTTACATCTTTGCATTTTATGACGGGGCTTATATCAACCGTCCCATACCTGCCGAGAGCGGTGATATCGAAACCGACGAGCTCTATCGTTACGGGTATGGCCTGGGGATAGCGCTGGCTGATAGGGAACGGTTGCTGAAGCTCTCGGTTGGATGGAACGAAGATGCGGCCTTTGACCAGCCCTGTCTGTCAGTGCAGTTTTCCTCCGATTTATAGGGTTGCTATCTTGACGGTGCTAATCCGCAACTTGTTGGTACACAGCATGCTGTTGCCAAACAGCGGCTGGCCAGCCGTTAGTTGAACAGAGTTGAGGATTGAGCAAGAACGTGCTTGATTCAAAGATTTGTGTCTCCTAATATAAAGGCGTTAATGTCTGTT
>JAOZPL010000040.1 GCA_029932795.1 Candidatus Zixiibacteriota bacterium
TGGATTTCGTACGATACGGTGGCTCACTGGTTGTTCTGGGTCAGCCGAACGAATGGCTGACAGGCATCTTACCGGTTTCGCTCGTCCCATCACGCGAGGTCGTCAACAAAGCTGAGCTTCTCAACCTTATTCCCAAAGCCAGAATCCTAAGCGGGCCACACGTTATTTCCGAAGACGAACTGCTGTCCGCATTTGACCGGCGACAGGTTGTGACGGCGGCCGTTGTCTCCCCTTCCGAACGGGTCTATGTGACCCCGACTGGTGCAACCTTGCTGTCTGTCTCCCGTCTGGGCAATGGTCAGATTATCTATTGCGGTTTGCCGCTCCTGGAGATGATCTCAAAACTCAACCTTGAAGCGATCCATCTTCTCGCCAACATTCTCAACTATTAAATGATGTGTTTGTGTAAGGTCGTAAGGTGGTAACGAGACGATGAAGAACGGGCTGACCAGAGCCGAAGCGAAAAAGATGCTGGCATTCGCCTGCGAGACCGCTTTCGGCGCTGGCGACATACTCAGGAAGGGGTTCAATCGCTCAATCCGAGTGGCCTTCAAAGGCCGGATAAACCCGGTGACGGAGTACGATCTCAAATCCGAGAAGTACATTACCAACCGGATAGCTGCCGCCTATCCGCAACACGATATTCTAACCGAGGAAGGAAGCGCGACCAGCAAGGCATCACCGTATCGCTGGATTATCGATCCCCTTGACGGCACAGTCAATTACTCGCATGGCTTCCCGATCTACTGCGTTTCGATTGCGCTGGAGCACAAAGGCAAGATGACTGTCGGAGCGGTTTATGATCCGGAACACGAGGAACTGTTTTCGGCAGCCCTGGGGATGGGAGCGGGTCTCAATGGACGGAGAATCCATGTTTCCACGGAGAGGAGGCTGCAGCGTTCCCTGCTGGCGACCGGCTTCGCTTACGATATCGGCAAAGCGAGAAGGAATAATCTCGGCCTGTTTGCCCGTATGGCCAAGCAGGCACAAGGAATAAGGCGCCCCGGTTCGGCGGCTATCGACCTCTGCTGGCTGGCGGCTGGGCGAATCGACGGCTTCTGGGAGTTGAAGCTGCATCCCTGGGATACGGCTGCCGCCGTGCTGGTGGTCGAAGAAGCAGGCGGAAAGGTATCCCGCCTGGACGGGCGCTCCTACTCAATATTTGACAAAGATGTACTGGCTTCGAACAGCCATCTGCACCGCTCGATGCAGGCGATACTGAGCGGGCGTAAAGGGAGGCGTTAATTCCTGTCATTTTCCACGGGATTGTTTCGATACAATAGGTAATATGAAGAAACAACAACTGGTAAAATCAACCTCCGGAATCCGGGGTGTAGTCGGCAATGGCCTCGACCCGGTGATGGCATCTGCCTACGGTGCTGCTTTCGGTACGTTCCTGAAAAAGGGAACAGTGGTGGTTGGATCCGATACCAGGCCCTCAGGGGAGATGGTCCGTCAGGCAGTTGTTTCCGGGCTTGTGTCGGTGGGGATTAATGTGATTGACATCGGGATTGTGCCGACACCGACGGTTGAGATTGCTGTTAAGCAGCTCAATGCTGACGGCGGGATCTGCGTCACGGCCTCACATAATCCGGCTGAGTGGAATGCCCTGAAGTTTTTCAACCGGGCTGGCGAGTTCATCACACCCGCACAATACCGGATTCTGGAAAAGATTTTCAACCTGCAGAGTTTTGCCTATAAGCCATTTGACAAGCTCGGCAACATCAGTTATCAGGACAAGTGGATCGACAAACATATCAGGAAGACGCTGGCCGTCAAAACGGTCGATCGAGCGGCCATCAAGAAGCGACACTTCAAAGTCGTGGTGGACGCAATCAACGGCGCCGGCTCGGTTGCTCTGCCATTCCTTCTGGAAAAACTCGGAGCCAAAGTGATCAAGATAAACTGCTATGGCAACGGCAACTTCATTCACGGAGCGGAACCGATCCCGGAAAACCTGGAGCAGCTTTGCCGCGCGGTCAAGAAGCACAAGGCAGATCTGGGGATGGCCTGCGACCCGGATGCCGATCGCCTGGCTTTGGTGGATGAACGCGGCCAGCCGGTTGGCGAGGAACTGACTCTGACCATCGCCGTGATGGAGGTCCTCAGAAAAACACGCGGTATCACCGTGATTAACCTGTCCACCTCACGTACAACCGCTGATATCGCCAAGGCGCTCGGATCACAGGTTCTCTACTCCAGAGTCGGCGAAGCGAACGTGGTAGCTATGATGCATAGCAAGGGAGCGATCATAGGTGGTGAGGGAAACGGCGGCGTTATCTACCCGTCGTTTCACGCCGGCCGAGATTCACTGATTGCCGCAGCCCTGGTTCTCTCGGCCCTGGCCTGGGGGAAAAAGAGCCTCTCGGCACTTGTTAAAACCTTCCCCAGGTATTACAATATAAAGTCAAAAGCACCTCTGCCGGCTGACTTCCCGGCAAGACTCAAGCGCTTTGAGAGAAAAGCACAGGACCTTTTGGGTAAGTATAAAATCGACCGCCGTGACGGTCTGCGGTTTGATTTTTCCGACGGCTGGTTTCAGTTGCGAGCGTCAAACACGGAACCGATTTTCAGGCTCATAGTGGAGACAACCGACCAGAAGTGGACAGAGACGTTGCGCAGACAAGTTATCAGGTTCTTTAGATAGGAACGGGCATTAAAGATGTGTGGTATTGTGGGTTATGTGGGACACCGTCAGGCACAGCCGATTCTGCTCAGCGGTTTGAAGCGGCTGGAATATCGTGGCTATGACTCTGCAGGTATCGCTCTCTTGACCGATAGCGGGTTGATGGTATCCAAGTCGGTCGGCAAAATCAGCATGCTCGAGGCAGTCCTCGGCGACAGTGAACACAAGAGCACCCACGGCATCGCACACACCAGGTGGGCCACCCACGGCGAGCCGAACGAGGTGAATGCTCACCCCCATACCGACGCCGCCTGTGAGATCGCGCTGGTCCACAACGGTATTATTGAAAATTACCGTACTCTGAAGGAATACCTGATGCGTAAGGGTTATAAAGCCAGGACCGACACGGATACCGAAATCCTGGTTCATCTCATTCATTTCAACTACAATGGTGATCTGACGGAAGCGGTTCGCACAGCGCTCACGCAGGTCGAAGGCACTTACGGCATCGCCGTGGTGTCATCGCACCACCCGGACCTGATTATCGCCGCCCGGAAAGGCTCACCACTGGTCGTTGGCCTTGGCGAGGGCGAAAACTTTGTGGCCTCCGATATCTCTGCCATGCTGGAGCACACCAAGCGGGTGGTGTATCTGGAGGACGGCGAGATCGCCTCCGTTACACCAAATGACTATCATATCACGACGATTCAGAACGTCGAGATCACACCACGCATCCAGGAGATAAGCTGGTCACTGGATATGATCGAAAAGAGCGGCTACGACCACTTCATGCTCAAAGAAATCCACGAGCAGCCGGCCACGCTTCGCAACGCCCACCGGGGACGGCTGAACTTCGAGAAAGGCATCGCCCGGCTCAATGGCCTGAACCTGCAGTACGATGAACTCCGCCGGATCAAGCGGGTTATTATTACCGCTTGTGGCACATCCTGGCATTCGGCTTTGATCGGCAAGTACATAATCGAGGAGATGGCGCGGATTCCGGTCGAGGTGGAGTACGCCTCCGAATTCCGATACCGTTCGCCGATCATCGATGAGAACACCATTCTCTTCGCCGTCAGTCAGTCAGGCGAAACCGCCGACACGCTGGCCGCCATGCGCGAAGCGAAAACGCGAGGCTGCACTGTCCTCGGTGTGGTCAATGTCGTCGGCTCGACCATCGCCCGTGATTCCGATGGCGGCGTATACATCCACGCCGGCCCGGAGATCGGTGTCGCCTCAACCAAGGCGTTCACTTCGCAAGTGATGGTCCTGGCACTGATCGGCAATCTGCTCGGCCGCATGCGGCAACTGTCGGTGCAGGAAAGTCAGGAGATGATCGAGTGGATTCAAAAAATCCCTGATCAGATTGAGGAAATCTTCGCTACCGAAGATTCGATCAAAGAAATCGCAAAAGCCTACTACGAAAAAAACAACTTCCTATATCTGGGACGTGGGATCAACTATCCGGTCGCTCTCGAAGGTGCCCTGAAATTGAAAGAGATTTCCTACATCCACGCCGAGGGGTACCCGGCCGCCGAGATGAAGCATGGCCCGATTGCCCTGATCGACGAGAATATGCCGGTAGTTGTCATAGCCCTGAAAGATCCGGTGTATGACAAAGTCATGTCCAATATCGCTGAGGTTCAGGCGAGAAACGGCCACGTGATTGCCATCGCCACCGAAGGTGATACTGAGATTGTGGAACGCGTCAATCACGTCCTCTATGTACCGCAGACCCATCGCCTCTTCACGCCACTCCTGTCAGTGATTCCTTTGCAGTTGCTGGCCTATCATATCGCCGTCATGCGGGGGTGCTCGGTTGACCAGCCGCGCAACCTGGCTAAATCCGTGACAGTTGAGTGACAAAAAAGCAATCACACTGTTTGTGCTGAATACATATCCGCCGCTGCCGGCATGACTACCGCTATTACACAGGAACTTGTCATGGGGCTCGACATACTGTTGCCTGGCGACCACCCTTTGGCTATATTCAATTCTCTTAAACTTGTGGGAGGTGAATCTGATGTCCGAACCGACCCGTGTCAAAGCCGATATTATCCCGTACGCGGCCGAATACTCGCAGTTGGTCCGCTCCTGGATCGACTCCGAAGAAACTTTCCGCAATGTTTGCCGCGGAACCGAGTTTCCCCCACCGGATGACATTATTGACTCCTGGCAGCGGGCAGAACTCGCCGCCTACCTGCTTTCCTCCGACGGCAAGCCGGTGGCCTATGGCGAACTGTGGGAGCGGAAAATGGAGCGGGCGGTCGAGATCGCCCACCTGATAGTAGATCCCTACAAGCGATCCCGGGGATACGGCACCAAGATGCTGGAGTTGCTCTACAACCGGGCCGCTGCCCGCCCGGGGATCACCAAAGTCCTGATAAACCTTTATGCCGACAGCGAGGAAGCGCTCGGCTGCTTTCTCAAGGCCGGCTTTGAGCTGACCGGCACCGCCCGACATGTGCAGGGCCTGCAAATGATGCGGGTGGTACGACGATAGCGACAAAATGACAAAGCTAACATAGAGTCAAAGGAAACCACCATGGCCGAGTTCAAAAACATTCTGATTGAAAAGACCGACGACATTCGTGTTGTGAAGATCAACCGGGAACGCGCTCTCAATGCTCTGGACAAGGAGACGATCGCGGAACTCCAAGAGTTCTTCACCAATCACTGGTCGGATGACAGCCTTCACTGCGTAATACTCACCGGTGCCGGAGAAAAGGCTTTCGTGGCCGGAGCCGACATCACCGAGCTGGCCCAGCTAGATGTCCGCTCGGGCAATGAACTCTCGGCACGCGGCAATTATCTGATGAAAACTATCCAGTATTTCCCCAAACCGGTCATTGCCGCTATAAACGGCTTTGCTCTGGGCGGGGGATGCGAGATGGCAATGGCCTGTGATATCCGGCTGGCTTCCGAAAAGGCCAAACTGGGGCAGCCGGAGATCAGTCTCGGTATTATCCCCGGCTTTGGCGGCACGCAGCGATTGCCACGACTGGTCGGGCGTGGCAAGGCGATGCAGCTTATCCTTACCGGCGGGATGATCAACGCTCAAGAGGCGCACCGGATCGGGCTGGTGGACGAGATATACCCGCCGGAGCAGCTAATGGACAAGGCGATGGAAATGGCCAAACTGATCTGCTCCAAAGGGCCGGTGGCGGTCGCTCTGGCCAAAGAGTGTGTCAACCGCGGACTGGATGTCAGCCTGCCCATTGGCTGTGACTTTGAGAAAGCCAACTTCGCCCAGGTCTGCGGCACCGACGACAAGACCGAAGGCTGCAAGGCCTTCCTGGAAAAACGCCCCGCGAAGTTTACGGGGAAATAGAATGTCGTAATGTGGTGTCAGGCGACCCCGCCTGACACCCCCACATCAGGGTGGTCCATCCGCCTGCGGTGGATTCCTTACGTGGTCGCTCAAGCAGCCACAACATCCGGTGTCACCATCCACCCGACGGCCCACGATCCGCTTTCATCCCTGCTGAGGGAGACGATCCCTGCGTTGTGGAAAGCAATCACGGTCTTGTTCTCGTCGCCGCATAGAAGGTTAGAAGCCAGCTTGGACAGGTGCGGCAGGTGCCCAACCAGCATGATGTCATCGGTTATGTCACCCAGGCGAGCAGCCCAGATCGAAGGCTCAGCCATTGGCTCCAGTCCCTCCGCTACTGCAATGCCACTAGTCGGTTTCAAATGTTCAGCTAGCAGCTTGGCCGTTTGCTCAGCTCTGGTCTTCCCACTGTGCATGATGCTGGTTACAATGATGTTTGCCTGCCCGGCCGCAAAGGCCGCAACTTTCTTGACATCAGCCCGTCCCTTGTCTGAAAGTGACCGTTGCGGGTCTTCTTCTTTAGGTCGCGCCTCACCATGCTGCATTAAGTACAGATTCATCCAGATCGCCTCCCAGCCTAAAACCGATACCCCGCACTGACCCGGTAGGTCTCGTCGAGGTCGTCGTGGTGAAGGTAAGCGAAATCAACCGTGATGTTCCTGACATCCACACCGCCACCGGCAGTGAAACGCCCCATGTCAAACCCGGCCCGGCCAAAGAGCATCTCCCGGTAGCCCAGCTCCCAGCCCCAGTGCGTGTCGAGCGAGATGTCGCCGCTCCAGAACTGGGCTGCCTGCCTGATCCCCTCGAACTTGAAGTCACCCCCGGCCATCATCCGACCGGTAAAGTCGTCATACGTATACTGGAGCATGACTCCCGGTTTAACAGTCGGATAGATCGATTCGGTGTTGGCGTCGGTTTCAAACGTGGAATCGTTATCGTGGATCTCCGAGCCTCCGGAATAGCGAATGAATCCCGTTGTCACATCGGTCACCATGAGGCCAACCTGAACATACTTGCTCATGCGATAAAGCGCCCCGGCGTCCATCGTCAGACCATACCCGGACTCGGTGCCGATATCGCGATAGATCACTTTGGCGGTCAGGCCGAAATCGATCAGCGATTTAATTTTTCCGGACAGCGCGGCTGAGAAAAGAAAGTCACCGTGTGACTCCTCCCGCACCACGTACGGGCGCTCATACTGGTTAAGCTGCGTTATTTTGATCCCCCCGCCACCCAGATAGTAGATGTAGAATCCGAACGAGCGGATGAGCGAGGCGTTATCGCCATGGGCATCTGTGTACGAGAGAAAATCATGGTTCAGCAACGATCCGAATGTCTCGGCGTGCATGGCGGTCACGTAACGTCCGCTCAGACGGTTCATACCGGCCGGGTTCCAATAAGCGGCGGTGCCGTCGAACGGGCCGGCTATCACGGCTCCACCGAGCGCCAGACCACGAGCGCCAACCCCAAGTGAAAATGCATCACCGGCATACTTGGCCGCCCGTGGACCGGAGGCTGTCAGTATTATCACGGCGAGTGCGATAAACGCTTTTGAGATCAGATTTCTCATTCATGCACCGAGCAACAATTGTCATGCGGCTGGCTCATAAGGCAGAGTCGGTTCCGCATTGTGATCGGTTTAGAACAGAATAATAAATGGATGCCCGTCGGCCAAGCGGCAATGCTGTCATCAAGGCACAAAAAAGCGGGAGGTCCGCCTCCCGCCGATACGTTACCACCAGAACTTTATTCAAGCTTGTCCACTTTGGTTTTCCCTGAACAGGCAGCCTTCTCTTTCTTGGTACAGGCCGACTTTGAGGCACAGCACTTCTTACCGGTGGTCGAGCAGGCTTTCTTGGTGTCCTTGACACAGGTAACCTTGGTTTCCGCCAGGATAATCTCCGCTTCGTAGCCCTTCTTTGAGATTGTCTTTACCAAGTCCTCTGTGCTGCCCTTGGTTCTGTCTATGCAAACAGAAGCCGTACCAATCTGATAAGAGATATCGTGAACCCTGACCACCCCGGAAGCTTTTTCCAAAGACTCAGAAACAGCGTTTTCACAACTCTTGGAGGTCATCCCTTCAATCGATATCCTGACCATCTTGATATCGCCACTGGCACATAGTTTTCTGCATTGTTCGACCTCAATGCCCAACCTTGCAGCGCAGGCGGCCATTTCTTCGGTCGTACAGGTGTGCCCGGAGGTGGACTTGACAACGGCTGCGCAGCCGGCTGCTTCGACCGATGTTTGCTTGTCTGCTGAGCAGCACTTGCTGCCCGCGAATGCCGTTGCTACCACCAGCGAGAACACGGCCACAACGGAAATACTTACTGTGAATACTTTTCTCATCAGTTGGCCCTTCCCATGTTGCTATTATATGTTGGTTGCTCTTGTCTTTCAATATAACTCAAAAACAAGACCCTGCAAGTAGACTATGGTGATCTTCTTAGACCACCTTACCGCAGGCTTCTACTCCTTAAGCAGACGAGTTTACACAGGGTTTCAGGTAAGGGCCTGTTGCGACTGAATCCGCTGACTTTCCAACGGCTGTTTTTGCCCAAAATCCAGAGGGCAGAAGCCACTGACTGGCACCCACCTGAACTTTTCAGCAACCGTGGCGTTTTGACCTCTGCCCTCTGTCAGCCGGTTCGATTGACTACTTAACCGCGATCCCAAGCCTTTCTGCCATTCCGGTCCACAGGTCGCTTTCCCGGAACATCCCGCACGGTTCAGGCACGATACGGCTCAACGACACCGGGGTTCCGGCACCGACGACGATATATCTATTCAGGTCCCCGCCCGAACCGTTCACGTAGTAGAGATATCCGGCTCCACTCCCCGACATGTTTCCCGAAACACCGGGATAGGGCGGTGGGCCGTTTATGGCATCAATTTTCCACACGTAAACGATTCCATCATGAGCAAAGCGGGAGCCCTCGAACACCACCGAATCAGCGGTGATGAAAGTGTCAAGATACTCGTACTGCCACATACCTACAGTATCCAGCCAATTGTAATAGCTGTAAAACGCATACAGATCAGCCTCCGAGCCGGACCAGGACACAGTCAACGATTGCTCAAGTTCAAGCGTATCGCCGCAGCTGAAGACAACCGTATCCAGCGTGTCGGGAAGATCAAGACTGCCTTGCAGAGAGCCCAGGGAAGTGCTCACCTCCGTCGTCACAGACCCGAATTCGGATGCGAACAAGGAATCACCGGTGGTGAAAGAGGCGTAACCGAGATAAGTTCGCCAGAAAGGCTCATCTGTAAAAACGGCAGTATCGTTTTCGAATATCACTTTGAAGTAATCATACGAAGGCAGCGGGCTGGCATAAAGAACTCCATTTGCGACCCCAACTGGGCCGTCACTTGGAATTCCTCAGAATGTTCCGTACTGAGCCCACACCAGAGCGATTTGCTGGACTCCGAGGTTACCCACGACAGTATTGCCGTCATCATTGGAACATCCGAAAAGAACGACAACTATCACAAGGGCTGCCAGCAGGACAAAGAGATACGAATATCTCATACTTCTCTCCTTAAGGAAAGGGTTCACGATACGTATGGATTGCTCGTATCCATAATACAAATGCCGGTAAGACAACGCAACAGATTCGAGCCAACATTGCTCAGCTTATCTGCTCCAGGCATCAACTACGCATGGGAACCTGATCTCTATCAGGCACGTCAGACCGGTTCTCTACAGCACCTTGAAATATTCGTCACGTTTGGCTTTTGGCACTGAGCCAGTGGGTATAGCGAGCACCTCAGCGCGGAAGGGGTGGCTCCCTTTGATTACGATGATGTCCCGGGCGTTGACCTGATAGGCCGGTTTAACCACGCGGCCGTTCACTTCGATCAGGCCGTTGCTGCCCAGCTGCTTGGCAACAGTGCGGCGCTTGACAATCCCGACCGTAGAGAGGTAATCATCGATACGCATCAGAGCTCAAGACGATAATCAATATACGTTTTCTCCTTGATCTCCTCAATCCACCCGTCTACCACTCGACCTGTCTTGTCCTGTCGGGCGAGTTCTTTAATCTTATCGAAATCATCTTCCAGCGTCAGTTCTTTCTGTGGCTGGTAATCGAGAAGCTTGAGAATATGCAGGCCAAGCCTGGATTTGACAGGTCCCCGGTACTCGCCGGGTGTTTTCCATCCCGCCACGGCCTCGGCAAACTCCGGCATCATTCCATCTGATGTAAACCACCCGAGTTCTCCCCCATTGACGCGGGTGTCATCATCGGACGAGAATATCTTGGCCATTTCGGCAAAGTCCCCTCCCTGCCTTGCCTCACTAAGCAGCGAGTCGGCCAGTTCAGTGGTCCGGGCGGAATCCTCAGCCGATGGTGTCACCCCCAGCAGAATGTGACGCAGTCGGAGCTTGTCGCCGCGCTCACCCTCACACTTAATGATGTGGTAGCCGAACTGCGTACGGATAACACCGGAGATCTCTCCAACCCGCAGTTGAAACGCCGCCCTGGCAAACTCCGGGACAACATC
>JAOZPL010000331.1 GCA_029932795.1 Candidatus Zixiibacteriota bacterium
CAGCAACGGTCTGCCATATCACGCCGCAATGACGACTCAAAGAACATTGGCAACCGTGAGTTCGACAAGATCATCTACGGTCCCGAGTCGGTTTTCGCTCGACACACGGAGTACAAAACAATTGATGCCATTACTCGTGCCGATCTGATTGAATTCCATGACACATACCTTCGACCGGAAAACACCCAGATGGCAATCTGGGGAGATTTCAAGAAAAAGGAGATAATCGCCAAGATACGGCAGTATTTCGATGACTGGGAGAGAGGGACTACCCCTGTTCCAGCCTTACCGAAGGTGGATTACCAGTACGAAGGCAATGTCTACATTGTCAACAAGACCGACATCAACCAGTCGAGCATCTATATTGGCCATATCGGCGGCCTGGTAACTGATGAAGATTACGCAGCCCGCATCGTGATGAACAAGATCATGGGGGGTGGTTTTGGGAGTCGCATGTTCAACACTGTTCGCTCACGCGAGGGACTGGCTTACACCGTGCGCGGAGTCTATTCCGCTCACATCTCTTACCCCGGGGTCTTCTACAACTATGCCGCCACAAAATCTGAAACGACCGACGAGACAATTCGCGAGATCATCAAGGTCATCGAGAGTATGCAGACCACCCCGCCAACTGTCAAAGAGATGCGCCTGGCGAAAGAGAGCTATCTCAACTCCTTCGTTTTTAAGTTCGACACCAAGTCCGAAGTGGTCAATCGCATCATGGAGTATGACTTCTATGGCCTGCCTGACGACTATTTGCAGCAGGAAAAAGAAAAGATTGAACAAGTAACAGCTGCGGATGTTGTTACGGCGGCGAAAAAGAACCTCCACCCTGACAAGCTGAATATCCTGGTGGTCGGCAAGGTCGAGGATTTCGACGTGTCGCTCGACGAGCTCGAGCTGGGACCGGTAACCGAGATCGACATCACTATTCCCTCTGGTGAGGAAAAGCTCGAAATAGCAATAACCCCCGAGAATCTTGCAAGAGGCAAAGAGACCCTGAATAAAGCGGTTAGCATTCACGGTGGACTGGACAATTTCAAGAAAGTCAAGTCAATTTCGACAAAGGGGACATTAAACATCGTTACTCCTCAGGGCGATTTCCCCCTTAACTTCGAAGAGGTTACAGTCTTCCCTGACAAACACTCCAGGCTTGTCTCGGTCATGGGGCAGAAGATCTATGACATAAGGAATGGTTCCAGGGGCTGGAAAACCGATCCCAAAACGATGGAAATCGTGGACAAAACCGAAGCTGATATCGCCGATAACGCTAAGCAGACAGCACGAAATACAATTATCGTCTTTCAACAATCGGACAGCCCGGATTGTCAAGCCGTATATGACGGCACCGGCAGAGTCAATGATACGGAGGTTGAGTTCGTGGTGCTGGTCGACAAGAATGGCGAGGCAATCTGCCGTCTCGGCTTCAACAGCGCTAACTATGAACTCGTCTGCAAGTACTACTGGGGTGAGTCACCGATGGGCAAGGGAAACATCGAGGAATTGTTCTCGGACTTCTTGGAAATTGACGGTGTACGTATCCCAATGACAACAGTGAGAAAAATGAACCACCAGAAAGTGAGTGAGTTGAAATATTCCGAGTTTGTGATCAACGCGGAGATTCAGGAAAACGCGTTTACGCAACCACAATAACAGGCTCCCCAACGGTTTTCTTCCCACCTGAGACCGGCTGTTTCCAGCCGGTCTTTTTTCTTGTCCCAGTACCCTCTCGGCCCGGGCCGATACTATATCTTTGTACATCAGCGCCTGCTGCACACTCAAGGCAACCGGTTGGAAATTAGCTTTTCACAATTCTTGACATTGTGCGTCAGATGCAGTATGCTGGCTCGGATGAAGTGGATAACGCAAGAGGGTCATTGATTATGAGACAATGTGTTAGTACTTTACTGTTGGTTACGCTGGGCCTTCTATTTATGGCCGATTCGGCTTTGGCCCGGCTGTCGAGCAAGCCATATCCCAGAGATCCGCAACCTCTGGTTATAAAAGCCAACCCATCCTATTGTCTGGCTCTGCATGATGTTGGCAAGATGGCCATTGGCGTGAGCAACAACGGGACCATCGGAACTCAGTATTCCTCCTCCGGCCAGCAGGATTGTTTCTCCGGCGAACTAGTTCCAAACTGCTCCTTCCCGAAAGGAACCAACACCTGGTACCTGTTCGGTGCTGCCTTCTGGATCGGTGCTATAATCGGACGGGACACACTGGTATCGGTGGGACAGGACGGCTGGCATGGTGGTGTGGCTGAGTTCCATCCGGATGAATCCCCGCTGGGTGACATGATTTTTCGATCAACCATTGACCCCTCAAAACCGGAGTTCGAAGACGCTATATCGGAACAGGACTATATTGCCGTTTACACTGACACGTTTACAAGCGGAGTACGAGGGCTTGAAAATGATTACCTTGACAACCGACCACATATACCACTGCATCTTGAGGTTACTCAGCGCTCCTTTGCCTGGTCTTATTCCTATGCCGAAGATTTTGTGCTGTTCGATTACTCTATCAAGAACATCGGTACACAGCGGCTCAAGAGAGTCTATATGGGTATCTATGTTGATGCTGATGTGCACCATGATGTTGCCCAGGCCAACGGTGCGCAGGACGATATCTGTGGCTTTCTCCGAACCATCCCGGCCGCTTACATGCCAGCGAAATGTCCCG
>JAOZPL010000332.1 GCA_029932795.1 Candidatus Zixiibacteriota bacterium
CGAATCGTTCCGACGGCTACCGGGAACTTCTGGCGCATCTTTACCGTCGGGCTGGTTGTGCTGTTCGTATTGGAATAACCGGCCCGCCTGGGGCGGGGAAATCAACGCTTGTCAACGCTCTCTCTAAAGTGTTCCTCGCCGAAGGCAGGAAAGTTGGTGTCATTGCAGTTGACCCCACCTCACCATTCACCGGCGGTGCGCTCCTTGGCGACCGCGTGCGGATGAATGAGTTCCCCACCGATGGCAGTTTCTACTTTCGTTCGATGGCCACCCGGGGGGCGACCGGTGGCCTGGCGGCCGCCACCGACAACGTCAGTCTTGTCTATGACGCCTTCGGATTCGACATCGTCTTCATCGAGACTGTCGGGGTCGGACAGGTGGAATTGGATATTGTCGATACCTGCGACACGGTCGTGGTCATCCTTGTACCGGAATCAGGCGACGCGGTCCAGACGATGAAAGCTGGGCTGATGGAAATTGCCGACCTCTTTTGTGTAAACAAAGCTGACCGTCCGGGTTCCGAGCGGATGGTCGCGGAACTTCACCAGACACTGGACACCCGCAGGAAGAGCGAAGAAGACTGGCCGGTACCGATCGTTTCAACGGAGGCAGTAACCGGCAAGAATGTGGACCGCGTGCATATGGCTATGGGGGAGCATCTCGAGTTCCTGAGACGTACCGGTCAGTTTGAAGCTCATCGGCGCCAGCAGATAATGAGAAAAGTTCTCAACATTCTCAAGAACAGGTTCCAGCAGGAATTCCTTGAGCGTGTCGTCCCTCAGAGACAGTTTGATCGGATTGTGGATGATATTCTGGCAGGAAAGAACAGTCCCTTTGAGATTGCCGATGATCTCTACGATGAGTTCTGCGGTCTCTGAAGAGCAGGCTTCGGCACATCAACTCCTTCCTTGACAGCATCTTATAATCGAAAAAGAAGCCTGTACCTTCCGCAAGGCCGGGAAGCGGAATATGGCCTTGCAATTTGTTGCCAAATGGATATATTCAATGATTGTGGGATACCGATATAGACTGGGTACCCATATTATTTCTGTAGATGAAAGAAGAATCTATCGTTGAAGAGGTAACAGAGTTGAAACCTGGAATCCATCCGGAATACCACGAAGTGACTATCACCTGCGCCTGTGGGGCGACCTACAAAACTAGGTCGACGAGGAAAAAGATTAATGTCGAGATCTGCTCCAGTTGCCATCCATTTTTCACGGGAAAGCAGAAACTGATCGACACCGCAGGGCGGGTGGAGCGTTTCCGCCGCAAGTACAAGCTGGCGGAGAAGAAGAAGTAGCCCCTTTCTCGCCCGAAACGGCAATCCTACTGCACGAGCGGCGCACCATATCCCGGACACCGCTCGTGACTTTGTGTAGGAAACGTGGGACGGTATGCTTTCGGATATAAAAGGAGTGTGTGTGTCGGATTTGAATGTTGGCGGACAGGCGGTAATTGAGGGGGTCATGATGCGGTCAAAGGACCGGGTCGCCACGGCCGTTCGTGTTCCCAACGGTGAAATCCTGGTGAAGACCGAGAATTACCTGTCATTGACCTCCCGCTACAAAGCCCTCGGTCTGCCCATTATCCGAGGGCTGATTGTGTTTGTGGAGATGCTCGTGGTTGGGATTAAAACGCTCAATTTCTCCGCCGAGATCGCCATGAAGGAACTGGAGAAGGAAGAGGCAGCCAGGAAAGGCGAGGAGTTCATCGACAGGCGGAAAAAAAGCAATAGTCTGACACTGGCCGTGACAGCGGTTCTGGCGCTGGCTCTCGGCATCGGTTTGTTTTTCTTCCTGCCGCTGGCTATATCGAACTGGCTTGGCATCGGCAGGGATGCCGTGGCGTTTAACCTGATCGCCGGTGCCATCCGCATTACGTTGTTTGTCGTCTATATCTGGGCGATTTCCTTATTCGCTGATTTCAAACGAATCTTTCAGTACCACGGTGCCGAGCACAAGTCGATTTACGCTTACGAAATGGGGGATGAACTGACCCCGGAGCAAGCCGCCAGTCATACCCGGCTCCATCCCCGTTGTGGGACTTCGTTTATTCTGATTGTGGCTCTGCTGGCAATTCTGATCTATGCCGTCTCCGACAGTCTCTATACTCTGTGGGCAGGTCATCCACCGGCCCTGCTGACCCGGTTCGGGGTTCACTTCTCGCTGTTGCCGCTCGTGGCGGGCAGCGCCTACGAACTGCTGAAACTGTCCGGCAAAACAAGGCACAATGTGGTCACCCGATTCTTTATAGCGCCGGGCCTCTGGCTTCAGAAGATAACGACGCGTGAACCGTCACTGGAGCAGCTAGAGGTTGGTATTGCGGCTCTCGAGGCAGCGGCCGGCATCACTGAATCCAGGCTCTCGTGCAAGAGAATCGCCGTCCCCTAGCTGCCTTTCATAACTTCTTGCCCGAAAAGGTGTTTTCCGTTACAATGCTGTAAGTGACACAATGGTGTAAGGTGTATGCTTGAAATAGTTGAAAAACTCGAGGAGAAACTGAAAAAGCTGGATGAGGCGCTTGCCGATCCGCAGAATCTTGCAGATCGGAAGAAGCTGATCGAGTTCAACCGCCAACGGCGTCAACTCGAGGAAATACTGTCCTCTGGTCGCAGGTATCGTGAGTTGAGAACTGGTATTGATGAAGCCAGGGAGATCATCCGGGAGGGCAGCGACGAAG
>JAOZPL010000333.1 GCA_029932795.1 Candidatus Zixiibacteriota bacterium
AACACTATTACCCAATCTCTATTACAACAAACGCACTTCCAGAGTTCCCAATGTTTAATCTTGTGTATATGTTCACACGATGGAGCCCACCGAGAATGACCAACTGGAATATCTGTTAGATAACAAATAGTAGTATGGGAAAAACTTTCCGCCGAAAAATGTCAGTTGAACGCAACTTCTGCGACATACCCGGTGCTTCAACTCGAAGGCCACACGAGAGAGACAGTAATCCCTTGACATGACTCACACTTAGCCTTACTTAGGAACAATCATTCAAAGCCAGCCTGATTGCCAGGGAGGTCACGTGGATAATTCGAAGAACGCTAAGGAATCCAACGCAGAATCGTTCCAACCGCTCATTCCCGCCAACCAGACCATCGCCGAAGTCACATGGAAAGCGATTATTCTCGGAATAATAATTTCGGTCGTATTTGGAGTCGCCAATGCCTACCTGGGGTTGAAATTCGGCATGACCATCTCGGCCTCGATACCGGCGGCAGTCATCTCAATGGCAGTACTCAGACTGCTTTTCAAGAAGGTAACCGTTCTTGAAAACAACATCGTGCAGACCGTCGGCTCGGCGGGAGAGTCGCTGGCGGCCGGCATAATCTTCACCATCCCGGCGTTCTTCATCTGGGCTGCCAATGAACAACTGGCCGCGCAGGGTTATTACCACGAGATATCCAAGACACAGATTTTCTGGCTGGCCATGCTTGGTGGCGCGTTGGGGATTCTCCTGATGATCCCGCTCAGGAAATACCTGGTCGAACGTGAACACGGCAACCTTCGTTTCCCCGAAGGCACCGCCTGTGCCGAGATTATTGTGGCTGGTGACGAGGGGGGTGGCAAAGCCAAAATGGTCTTCGCTGGTATCGGGCTGGGCGCCCTGTACAAGATCGGCTACAATATGCTCAAAACCTGGTCAGAATCAGTCAATTATGACTTTAAGGGATTCCTGAAAGGGGGCACGATAGGCGTCGATGCCACTCCGGCTCTGCTTGGTGTGGGGTACATTATCGGTCCGCGAATCGCCGCCCTGATGCTAAGCGGTGCTGTGCTGGGCTATCTTGGTATCGGACCGCTGCTGGCTTTTATTGGTGATCAGATACCTGATAAGATTATCTCTCCGGGTACCATCCCGATCAGCCAGATGGACCCCAGCCAGCTCCGTAATTTCTATATCAAGTATCTGGGTGTGGGAGCGGTTGCGGTGGGCGGATTCATCTCGCTCATCAAGGCGTTCCCGGTGATCCTGTCTTCCTTCAGCCAGGGTTTCGGGCAACTCATTGGAAGAAGACAGATCGAAGGAGAGATTCCCCGCACGGCACAGGATATCCCCATGAAATGGGTGTTCCTCGGCGTGCTCGGAGTGATAGTCGCTATCTGGCTTCTGCCCGGCACGGAACTTCATCTCGTAGGCGTCGCCCTGGCTGTCCTGTTCGGATTTTTCTTTGTCGTGGTGGCCGCCCGGATCGTGGGAATCGTGGGGTCTTCCTCTTCTCCGGTATCGGGTATGACAATCGCCACCCTGCTGGTAACCTGCCTGATCCTGGTCAATTTCGGCGTTTCCGGCATCAAGGGTATGATAACCGCCATGTCGGTCGGTACTATTGTATGCATCGCTGTTTGCATGTCGGGCGATATTGCTCAGGACCTTAAAACCGGCTTCCTGCTGGGGGCTACTCCTCGAAAACAGCAGTGGACGGAATTCATCGGCCTGCTTTTCCCCGCGCTGGCGATGGGCTTCACGATCTATTACCTGAATGAGGCTTTTGGTTTTGTAGAGGGAGCCACGCCCCGCACACCGCTTCTGGCACCGCAAGCCAATGTGATGGCTACTGTCGTGCAGGGTGTGATGAACGCCAATCTCCCCTGGGCGCCGATTATTGTCGGCGGCATGATTGCCCTGGCTGTGGAGCTTCTGGGTGTCCAGTCACTGCCCTTTGCGATAGGCCTGTACCTGCCGCTTTCTCTCTCGACCCCGATTATGTGCGGCGGCCTGATTGCTCTTCTGGTTAAGAAATACTCCCGGCAGTCCGAGTACGGTGACCGCAACATCCGAGGGATTCTTTTCTCGTCGGGACTGGTGGCGGGCGATGCCCTGATCGGAGTCACCGTGGCATTCATGATTGGCTCGTGGGGAGCCTATGCCGCTTTTTACGACGGCCATGAGGGAATGATGAACACCCTGACGGGTGCATTCGGCCCCTGGCTGGCGCTGATTCTGTTCGGCGGCCTGATCGCCACCCTCGCCCACATGGCGTTCAAGGGGTTCAGAAAGTGATGCGGATTTAGGCAGATATCTATGCCACGCATCCGTAAAATTGACCGACGTCCCAAATGTGGGCACAATTACTACTTAATTGATAGCTGCTTTCTTGTGAACAAATACATCCCTATAAAGGCTGCACCAGATTCTCAGGAAAAGCACAGACTACGAACATGTAAATCGTGGTGGAAGGAAATAACTGCGCAATTAAGGGCCGGTAGGGCACGAATCTATGTTCCGGACATATGCATTGCCGAGGCCTTCAAGGTACTAGCCAAGAAGTACTATGAAGACAAGTGGTTTCGGACGTCGCTCGACTACAAACTAGCTCGCGACAGACTTAGCCGGGATCTGTGCACCACAAGCAAGGAACTGAAGGCAACAGATAGAAATATCCTTTATCACGATA
>JAOZPL010000334.1 GCA_029932795.1 Candidatus Zixiibacteriota bacterium
GACCATGCGCAGGAGTTCTCCCGGTATGTTGCCGGTCTGATTCGCACTCAGGCTGCCATGGCGATGGTTATTCATGCTGCCCTGAACGGAAGCAGCGTGGTGAGCCTGCTGGATGCCTAGGCTTTGAATCCCCCTCTGCTATAGGATGGCTGTTTTGCGATCGCCGCCGGGTCCGGCTCCGCCCGGCGGCTTTTTTATCATTGGCGGGTTTGCAATTGAAAAAAACTGCCTCTCACAAGACAGCTTTCTCGCGTCAGTGCCGGTTCAAGAACCTGGCGCAGTTGTTTCTTTGGGCTTTTTACGCTGAATGTTCTTGACCACCTTGCCTGCCTTCAGGCAGGAAGTGCAAACGGTGATCCGTTTGGGAACGCCGTTGATGATCGCCCTGACCCGTTGGAGATTCGGATTCCACCGCCGGTTGGTGAGATTATGAGCGTGAGAAACGTTATGACCCGTTATCGGCTTTTTGCCGCAGATTTCACAAACTTTCGCCATTTAAGCATTTACTCCTGACCAAGTTAGGCTGGCAATTTATATGCTTTTTCGGCAAAGGCAAGGGATTTCTGTATCTGAACAGTTCTCCCGCTGAAATACTCCGGCTATCCCGCAAGCAGTCTTTGTGATTGGTGCCGGCCGAGTATGGTGGAGTCGAGAGGCGGCCTGATGAGAAATCACTAAACGTCGGGTGGTTAAGCTGGCGTTGTAGCGGGTGCATACCGCCTGCCTGCCGGTTTGACTGGCGTTCTTGATTACGTTATAATAACTTGGAATAGTGGACTGGTAGCTGGTTAGAAGCAACTAATCTGACAGGGTACGGTATGCATGATCTGAAGTTCATACGAGAGAATCCGGAGCGCGTAAAGGCCGGTGCCGCCAACAAGAACGAGAAGTGCGATATTGACAAGGTTCTGAGCCTTGACGAGGAACGGCGAGAGATAATACGGCAGGTCGAGCGGCTGAAGGCAGAGCGTAACAAGGTATCGGCCGAGATAGCGAAGATGAAAAAGGCCGGCCGGCCGGTTGATGACGCTGTGATGGCGATGCGGAAAGTCGGACAGCAGATATCCGAACTTGATACCAAGCTTCGGGAGCTCGAGGTGAGGTTGAACACCGCCCTCACCTGGGTACCGAATATCCCGCACGAGTCGGTGCCGGTTGGTGCTGATGAGACGGCCAACGTGGTGGTGCGCGAGTGGGGTGAGATTCCCGAACCGGACTTCAAGGTTCTCCCGCATTGGGAGATTGGCGAGAAGCTGGATATTATGGACCTGGCGGCGGCATCCAGAATCTCCGGCTCCGGATTCTATCTGCTCAAAGGGCTGGGCGCCACGATGCAACGAGCCCTGATCAACTACATGATCGACCTGCACACTGCTGATGGTTTCACAGAGGTTTGCGCTCCACATATCGTGACCAGCGAAACCATGTTCGGCACCGGGCAACTTCCGAAGCTGGCCGACGATATGTACAAGACGGAAGAAGGCACTATGTATCTGATCCCGACCGCCGAGGTGCCCCTCACCAACATGTTCAAGCAGCAGATTATCAGCTATGGGCAGCTTCCCATCCGCATGGTGGCACACTCGCCCTGTTACCGGCGCGAGGCGGGTGCGGCCGGCAAGGACACACGGGGGATGATCCGGGTGCACCAGTTTGACAAGGTCGAGATGGTTACGATCGTTCACCCCGATAACTCGTACGATGTCCTGGAATCTCTGGTCTGGCAGGCGGAAAAAGTCCTTCAGGGGTTGCAACTGCCTTACCGCGTCTGCGAGTTATCCACCGGTGAACTCTCTTTTGCCTCGGCGAAGTGTTACGATCTGGAACTTTGGGCGGCCGGAGTTGCAAAATATCTGGAGATATCGTCTGTGGCTAACTTCGAGGATTTCCAGGCAAGGCGCATGAACTGCCGCTTCCGTGATGCGGACGGCAAGGTTAAACACCCGCACACGCTGAACGGCTCCGGGGTGGCCCTGGCCCGTCTGATACCGGCCATTCTAGAAAACTACCAGACGGCTGAAGGATCTGTCGTTATTCCCGAAGTGCTCAGGCAATATATGAGGGGAGCGGAGTTGATCAGATAATGGCTAGGGACTGGAGGATCATCAACCGCACGTCCGATCTGTATATCGGTAAGTCAACACTTCTCAAAAGCTTTCTGCTGGTCGGGGTAGTCCTGGTCTCGGCGTTATTCATCTGGTACACCTTCTCCGTAATCGATCAACTCAAGCAGGATACGCGTGACCAGGTGGAGTTGTATGTCAAGCTCTGGCAGGAAGTAGCCAACGCACCGACTTCAAGCGGAGAACTTCAGGTTATTTTTGACGAGGTTATTCTCAAGGCAAGTTTTCCCATTATCGTCTGCGATGGCTCGCGGACACCATACTCCTGGCGGAACATTCCAGGTGTCTCCCCAACCGATACCAGTCGGGCCACGATTGAGCGGATGAGGGGGGTCGCAGAGGAAATGCGTCGCACCAACGGTGAATACCCGCTTTACGTGACAGAAACGCATGTCAATTATTTCTACTACGGTGACTCCGAGGTTATCAACCGACTCAAGATGATGCCATTTATCGAGATCGGCATAGTCCTGGCGTTTATGATTGTCGGGGTTATCGGCTTTCAGAATATCCGGCGCAGCGAAGAAAGATATATCTGGGTGGGGATGGCCAAGG
>JAOZPL010000335.1 GCA_029932795.1 Candidatus Zixiibacteriota bacterium
CTGAGGAAGTAGCGCGGATTGAAGGTTACCATGCTATTCCTGACGCGGTGGCCAATATCGGACCGCTTTTCACACCGACGCATACCGGTGATCTTTTTGCCGACAACGTGCGCCGCATTCTGACAGCAACTGGATTTGATGAAATACTGGGGCACGGTCTGGCTGACAGCCGTCAGGCCTCCTTACTGGAGCCTGGACTGCCGCAGTTGAGGATCGTCAATCCGATATCGGAAGATCTCGATATCATGCGCAATGGCCTTGTTCTCTCCGGCCTGTCGGTAGTCGCTCACAATATAGCTCACCGAAATCTCAACCTGCGCCTGTTTGAAATTGGCAAGATTTACTTCCCGCCGGATACTTCCGGTAAATGGCGCGAGGAGGAGCGGCTGCTGCTACTGCTGTCTGGGGATACTCCGTCTAACTGGCGCGATAAACCGAGGCCTTTCGATCTCTACGACTTAACAGGCGCCCTTGACCGGCTGGCATCTCATTTCCACTGGCCAAAGATTGAGTACGAAGACCACCCGGTTTCGTATCTTGACGGTGAAATATCCTACCAGCTCAAAGTCGGGGCAACGCCGGTTGGTGTGATCGGGAGGGTCTCACCGGAGATTGGCGGAAAGTTCGATATAAAACAGGCAGTCTATGTTGCGGAGCTGGCAATTTCTCCGTTAATTGACGTCAGTTGCGATCTGGTTGAGTTCACGCCACTGCCGGTCTACCCGGCAGCGCTGCGAGATCTCGCCATAATTGTGGACGAAAATGTCAAAGTTGGCGATGTTATTGACAAAGTCACTTCGATTGCAGGTCAGCTTGCGGAAACGGTTGAAATTTTTGATCTCTATAGCGGGAAGCAGATAGGTGAGGGAAAAAAGTCAATCGGTGTGGCTATCACATACCGATCCCATGCGCGGTCACTATCAAGCGATGAAGTAGATGGGACGCAAGCAGATATCATCGATACTCTCAAGCGAGACTTCAATGCTGAGATACGGGAAAAATAGATATGCGGCACAAATTTGAAGTGCTGGAAGAAAAAGTCGAACAGGTTCTGGAGCATTTGGATGCTCTCAAACACGATAATGCTGCTGTCAAAAGGGAGAACCGCAACCTTCGCAGGGAACTGTCCAAACTCAAGCGGAGCTTGGAGAACCAACGGCTCTCCGGGGTCGACCAGTCCGATACAATAAAGACTACACTTGTGTCAGTACTGGGTAGAATCAGGGAACTCGAAGAGATCATTCAGTAAGTTTTCTCTTGACATATGTAGGCCGGATTCGTATAAGACCTTAAGGAATAGTGAGATAAGGAAATACGTCTCAGTCTGTCTGGCTGTGTTTATGTCTGATGTTTCTGTGGAAAACAAGGTTATCGTTAAGATATTTGGCGAAGAGTATCCCATTACGGGTACGGATGATCCTGCCTATATCTCCAGGATCGCCGACTTCGTCGATTCCAGAATGAGAGAAGTGGCCCAGCGTGCTCGCTCCGGAGCGCGCGACAAAGTGGCAATACTGGCTGCTCTCTCAATCGCCTCAGAGCTGATTGAAAAGTCGGAAGGTTCAAGTGCCATTCAAAAAGAATACTGCACCCGACTGGACAAACTGGCAGCTCGTCTGGACGATGCTCTGAGCGACAGTCTTGTTTCTGCAGGATAATCTACCACCCTGCCTGACTCGTATTCTCCTGTCTCGTCGTTTCCGCTTTACATGGATGAGAATCACCCGGTATTAATAAGCCGGGTTGGAGGACATTATGAGTGACCTCGTTATTACCGTAGTTATAGCTATTGCTGTCGGCGTGGTGGCTTTTGTAGTGACGTTGGCGGTATCCCGTCGCCTGGGTACCAGGAAACTGAGCAGCGCAGCTGATGAGGCCCGAAGGATCACCAGCGAGGCGGAAAAAGAAGCTGAGATTATCAAGAAAGAAGCGCTCCTTGAAGCCCGGGAAGATCTCCTGAAAACAAAAGCCGAGTTCGACCGGGAGATGGAGACGAGACGGCATGATCTGGAGAAGCTTGAGAGAAGACTTGAAGAAAAGGATACCGGCCTGCAGAAGAAAGCAGACGTTCTTGAAACCAAAGCCGGTAACCTTTCCACGCGAGAAAGCACCCTGACATCTCGTGAAAGAGGTATCAGCCTTCGAGAGAAAGAACTACAGGAGATCATAGCCACACAGAATGAAAGACTGCAGAAGATCGCCCAGATGACCCCTGAAGAAGCGAAACAGCAACTGATGGACAACATGATTAACGAGGCAAAAATCGAGGCGGCAGCCTATGTCAAGGAGATTCGGGACAAGGCCGAACAAGACGCCGACAAAGAGGCTAAAGAGGTTATACTCTCGGCCATCTATCGCTGTGCCGCCGATCACACTGTGGAAACGACTGTCTCCGTGGTCAATCTGCCGAGTGACGAAATGAAGGGTCGGATTATCGGCCGTGAGGGGAGAAACATACGAGCGTTTGAAACCTGCACCGGAATCGATGTTATCGTCGATGATACCCCCGAGGCGGTGATTCTTTCCGGTTATGATCCTGTCCGGCGCGAGATTGGCCGCATGGCTTTGGAGAAGCTTGTTGTTGACGGGCGTATTCACCCCACACGCATCGAGGAAGTTGTGGAGAAGGCCCAGAAGGAAATGGAGGTGATTGTACGCGAAGCAGGTGAACAGGCT
>JAOZPL010000041.1:0-2033 GCA_029932795.1 Candidatus Zixiibacteriota bacterium
GGTTCGAGGACGGACCCGCCCTACGGGACTGACACCACACGTTAGTCGCTCCTAATGTTCCGGTACCACCAATGGTCCCGTCTTGTTGTACAGTCCCGTCTGCATGTTGGGTGGCAGGTGGCCTACATCACCATAGAGCAGCAGTTTCATGGCTCCGTCAGGTTTGATCCGCACAACCGTCAGGCTGCAATTCCCGATGGCCATGGTGAGCCAGGCGTGCGAATCCACATGCAAAACCTTCGTCACGAAATATCGTATAACGTTGCCGTGACAGACAATAATGTCATGCCGCGTTTCGTCCGGCGACGGCACAAAGAATTCGGCAAAGGCCTTCTCCAACTGCTCTTCACATTCTTCTGCCTCCCCTTCATCCAACAGATTCATAATGTCTTCGCGCCAGGTAGCGGGTGTGCATTCCCGCAACAGGCGAGACTGCTGCAACTCAAGGTCCGGAAACTGTTCACCTATCACCAGAGCGGTTTCGCGGGCTCTTGTCATGGTACTGCTGTGTAACGAGCTCATCTCGACAGGCAATGACCGAAGGCGTGCCGCAACCAGCCTTGCCTGGGCGATACCAAGCGGCACCAGAGCTTTTCCTATATCGGGGTCTCGCTTGTCTTCGTGATTATACTGGCCATGCCGAATCAGGTACAGGGTACGGACGCCGTCACCACCGGAATTCGCTTTCTGACCGAAAACCAGTGCCGTCCCCGACATCATAACAAGCGCTGCAATTAAAAGAATGAGAATTACAGGCTGTTTCCCCCGAATGACACCAGAGCCAACAGCACGCGATATTTTCACCGGTTTTTCTTTCATATCACACCTCTTTCTTTGATAACACGGCCAACCCTCGGGTATCTCGCTCTATCTTCCTCTGGCTGATCCCGCTCGGAATCCAATCTACGTGTTGTCTCATACCTTCTCCCCGTACAGGACCAGGTGTGTTGACATCCCCCGGACAGATGGTTCCCGGCTGAGCTTTAACAACATCTCGGCTGTCTGATTGAAGAGCGTTTCGTCCCAGTCACGAGATTCCTGGACTTCTTTTGGAATACCGAGGACGTCCATCCAGCTACAGACGCCATAAGTGTCGATAACCCTGATCCCTTCTATCACAGACATGCCTCTGACTTCTTCCGGTCCGACAACCCTGTGTCTCGCGCCATCCTCCTCAATGTAACTCGGCGAGGATTCGAGAATAGCCAGAGCGGATAGTGGATCACCATAGAAACGATCTACGGCAGACGCCCACTTGTTGACCAGGTATATTGAGATTCTCCCGTGCTTTCTGGTTACTCTTGTCAACTCTTTTTCGGCCTCTGCCCCACCATCCCAGCACAATACAAAATCGAAAGTATCATCATCAAAAGGGAGCCTGCGAACATCACACTCTACGACTGTGACCCTGTCAAGCAGATTTTCTCTGAGCAGTTTCTGCTTAGCCACATCCAGCATTCGGGGAGAGATGTCACACAAAGTCACGGAATATCCCATTTTCGCCAGGGGAATAGCCATCCTGCCTGTCCCACCGGCAGCGTCCAGGACCTTCGCATCCCTGTTTTGTGGTAAATACTTCTTCAGCAACTCCCAGTCGAGATAATTTTCAACAGCACCCCGAAAAGCCAGATAATATCCATCGTACGTACCAGCGCGGCTGTCCCACGATTCCCTGATTGCCTTAGTTTCTTTTGATTTATGTTCGCTCATTTATGAACTCCCGCCCACATAATGTTGTCAGGCTACTGTAGATTATTAGTTAAGAATCTATGACACCCCAACCGGCTCGACAAGTCAATTATCGGATTCCGAGTGCGACAATTCGAAGGAGAAACCTGACAATCCCATTCGACGCCAGATCACACCTTCACCGTAAGCCAGCGGCCACGTCGGTAATACATGTACACCATTACCGTCCCTATGATGTCAGCAGCCAACAACATCCACCACACAGTCGTCTGAGTCACATCCATGAATGTTATTATCAGAAAGATCGGAATGACCTGTAAGGCCCAGGAGTGGATCACGCTTAG
>JAOZPL010000041.1:2043-10348 GCA_029932795.1 Candidatus Zixiibacteriota bacterium
CATGGTCGGGGTGTTCAATCCCACGCCCATATGAATCTCCTCGATCATGATAAACACTCCTGTGAACGGCAGCGACAGCGCAAAAATACGAAGCAGCGTCACACCGTAAGAAACTGTTTGCGGAGCTTCAAAAAAGCGGGTGGTGATGAACTTAGCGAAGACGAAGACAAAGACAGCCATTGCAAACATGATACCAATCGATAACAGTATCGCCTGATCACCTGTCTTTTTCGCCCGCTCAGTTTTTTCCCCACCAACGTTGTGCCCGATAAGCGATGACAACCCCAGGCCTATGCCCACAATGATCATAACGCCGAATGACATTACCTGCATCCCTACTCCATAGGCAGCCACAACCGCTACACCGAAGGTGGCTATCATGGGCGCAATCACAACCCGTGCCCCGGACCAGGCGAGCGAACCCAGCCAGGCTGGAATACCGATCTGAATCAGCCGCCACATCGTCTCCACGGACATTTTCGCCTTACCTCTTACATGCAACCCGACATTTGCTCGACCCGTGTAAAACAGAAGCAGTCCGGCCGTGAAGGTCAACGCAAACGAGACCATTGAGGCGATGGCCGCTCCCCGTATACCCATCGCCGGGAAACCGAAATAGCCGAAGATAAACAGGGGATCGAGCAGCATGTTGAGAATGTTCGAAGAGAGCATGAGCACCATCGCCATACGTGGATTGGCCACGCTACGAAGTGCTGTAAAGACAGAATAGGTTGCATACGGCAAGCCAAGTGCCAGCAGCCAAATCTGACCATACTCCACACCCATTCGCAGCGCCTCTCCCCTGGCACCGACCAACCAGAGCATATCCCTGGTGAAAAAAAAGCCGCTGATCCCGAACAGGAAGCCAAAAGACAACTTAAGTACCAGGGTTTCCTTTATCGCCTTTTCTGTCATGGGATATTTTTTTTCACCATACCGTCTCGATATGACCGCTACAGAGCCCGGCCCAACGAGGTTGTTAAATGAGAAAAGAACCATGAGAATGACACTGAAAAAGGTCAGGGCTGCGACAGCAGCCTCACTGTCCGGCAGCCGCGAGACCCACCACATATCCACGAGAGCATAGATGTTCTGAGTGAGAAAGCCGACCATCGAGGGCAGCCCCATGCCGAGGATCGACCCGATGATGGAACCCTCTGTGTAATCAACGCGCTTCTTGTTTTCGGTCGGTACTGTCACAACAGGCTAAGAGACCATACGCAGAAACAGGAGCAGAGTTCAAGATTTGCCGAATGGAAAGATTACCACATGGCCTACCCAAAAGTCGATTGCTCCTACCCGTCAAAACCCATTAGGTTCTAATCTTGCACCTAGTATACAAAAAAAAGCACCCGCAGTAGGCGCGCGGTTTCTGGTGGTGGGGGGAGGATTCGAACCTCCGAAGGCTACGCCGACAGATTTACAGTCTGTTCCCTTTGACCACTCGGGAACCCCACCAGTTCACAGTCCGCTCAGAACATTACCGCACTTGAGCGCTTTCAGAGGCCATCAATATATCCGCCGTTTGGACAAAATCAATTGAAATGTTACCAAAATGGGAGTGCCCCGAATCAGTCGTCAACTGACTCAAGTTCTTCAGGCTTAACCACCGATTCGGCCACCCCTGATTTTCTCTCCAATCGAAGTTTTCTACGGCTCCTGGTTGTTCGGGTAGGCAGGCCAAAGTCCTCCGGCGCTACGTTCCGCCAGTGCTCCAACGAACGGCGGAAATCATACTGGAACGGGAAGCCCATATCCATGAGAGTTTTCGGCACGATGTGAGTAGAGGTGGCAGCCTTTCTCACCCTGACCGGGTGTATGGGGTTCCTGGCACCGAATGTTTTCTGAACCAGTTTGGAAACAGGTAAGAGGATTCCCAACGGTATCGGTAAAACCAATGCTCTACAACCGAGAACGTCCTTGATTGTTCTGACCAGCTCTTTGAGCGGCTGGGTCGGGGTTTCAACATAATTGTATACAACATACTGGTCTTCCCGATCCAACAGGAACTCAACACTGTCGCAGAGACCCTCGATGTAACCATAGGACTTATAGAGCGACTGTGACCCGGGGTAGGCGAAATAACCTTTCCTGATGGCTTTTATCATGCGCAGAATGTTGCCCGGATCTCCGGGACCATAGATAACACCTGGCCGGGAAATCAGCAGGCGACGTCCCTTTCCGGACCGCCACCAGGCTTCATGGAGCATCTCAGCCGGCCACTTGGAACCACCATAAGCCGTAACAGGGTGCGTGGGAGATGTCTCCTCCGTGGGACCATGCGTCGGTCCATATACAGAAATACTGCTTGTGAAGTAGATGTTGTCACAGCCGATTGTTTCTGCGTAGGCACATACGTTTCTGGCTCCGGGCAGATTCGTTTCGTAATACTCAAATGGTTCGTGTCCCGGTTCGCGGTGTATAGCGGCCAGATTAAAAATCCAGGACGGTGTGTCCGGAACCAGACCAGCCGGGATCGGTCTTCGGACGTCTGTATTCGAGTACGTGATGCCGGGCCTCCCGTCAAGAGACGTCTGGCGAATATCCGCAATATGCACGTGCGTAAACCGACCTGTTTCCAGAAACCGTCGGGCCAGATTTGTCCCTATATACCCGGCCCCACCGAAAATCACACAGCAACTCATTCCTTTAGTCCCCCTTTCAACTTGCCCTTATCCCAGTATCGCTTATTCACGCTCAGACGCCTTTTTACCCAGACCGGAAGCCATTGCTCATGACCGCCCAGCTTGTATCCCAGCAACTTGAGTCCCGTTCGTAGAAACGCTGAAGGTATTGCTGAAGGCCTGTTGCGTCGGAGATAATCGAACTCAGAACGAACATAGCGTAGCCCCTCTCCTTCTGCGTGTCCGAAACGCTCTCTTATCCAACTATCACGTGCGTGGAAAACGCCAATGTCAAAGTAGCGGCGGAACTCGTCAGTGTGACTAAAGTCATGTGAATGATAAACTGTGGCATCAGCCGAATAAATAACCTTCCAGCCCGCAAGGATCATTTTCGAGGCTGCATAGGTATCCTCGTTCTGTATCGTATGCGACGGGAATCCCCCCACCGCAACCAGAGCGGTCCGGCGATATGCGGCAAACGAATTGGAAAGGAAGGCTGTTTTGATCCCAAGCCGGGGGATATCCGCCGCTGTTCTGACGTCAGTCCTCTCGGGGTAGTTGAACAGCCGGGCGTGGGCTTCAATCGGGCCAGCGTCTGGTCTGGGTAACTGGCGCCCATATACCGCGCCCACTTTATGATCATCGAATCGGATAAGCAGTTTCTCTATTGCGTCCCGAGAAGCAAGCACGGCATCCTGTGTGAGAAAGAAAATGATGTCGGATTTGCTGAGCATATCCACACACCTCTGGCGCGTCTCACCGTGAGAGAAATCCTCACGTTTGATCGTGTGGATTTCAAAACCTTCCTGTCCGGCCATTGCCACGGTGCCATCCGTTGACGAGGAGTCTACAAGTATCAGACGATCAGGCACGTGTGTTTGTGAACGAAAAGCCTCCAGCCACTCCGTGAAGCCCGAACCGGCGTTAAGCGTCGGCAATACCAGGGCCGTCCTGTAACCCCTTGTTGATGTCCTTGAGCTACCACCCTGTTCTTCCACACTCACAGCCTTATGTTGGTAGTCCGATGTTGCATAATTATCCATTGCCACCCCCCTTTTCAGTTCTGTCTTACACAACCTTACATTTCCTTAACCATTCAGCGCTGCATAGATACCGCATCCCGACTGAATTTCCGTCGAATACCTTCATAAAATCGGGTGGCACACGGAAAAGCGTCTGATACTTCAGCACTCAGAAGCTCAAACGACTCCCTGTTCGAGCCATACCTGGCCTGCCGGAAAAGATCCAGCATGATTATGAACGTTACCACCACCACGAATGAAACCAGGCCGGAGGCAATCACCGTGATCGACCGGAAGGGGCCGGATTTCTGCGTTGGCAGTGAAGCCTGATCGAGGATGCGCACAATCGGCACGTCCTTCTGGGCCTCAAGCTTAGCTAATTCGTACTGCTGCTGCAAGAGTAAATAGGCGCTGGAGCGAACTAACACGGCGCGGTTAAGACGCTCGAGTTGAGTGAGAATCTCCGGACTTGTGGTTGCCACCCAGTCAGCATTGACCATTCGGAACTGTTCCAGTTTGTCCTCTGCCTCCTCCAGTGATTGTCCGGCTTCCTCGAGCTGTCGCGCCAGGTATCGTTCATTATCTTTCGCAGATGACCGACGCTTGTGTAAATTATAAACTTCAAGCTGACTCAGGTATTCCTGTACAATTGCCTGTGAGAACTCAGGATACTCTGTTTCTACGGCAATCGTAATCTCGCCGGTGCGATTGCTGGCGTTTATCGTCGTAATGCCGGCCAGGCCGCTGCGGAGCTTGTCCGGGTCGTCTCGGCCAAGGTACTCGGGCAGGCTGAGATTCATCGGTTTGGATTCAAATGTAAAATTGTATCTCTTGGACAGAACTGCGTCTCGGATCAGGCGGGATTTGAGTATCAGAGGAAATAGCATCGAGGAATTCCCGTCCGTCAAGAGAGGGTTCGTTGCCCCCCCAACCATCGCCTTGAGGGCCGACAAGTCGTTCGTTTTTCCTCCGGAGGGCAAAATGGTAGCGCGTGAGGTGTATCGGTTAGGTGTCAGCAACATGATGACGACTGCCAGCAGCATGACCGGACCGACAATCCCCACAATCCAGCGACGCTTGCTTAACACCAGCCTTGCCAGAGCCGCCAGATCGATCTCAAAGCGGTTTCCAACTGCTTGTTCTTCCCCCGTATGGTTATAAACCATGCCTGCCCTTTCGGAGGGGTTGGATTTGATCGTAATTCTACCTTCCATGGCTAGTTGTCAGTCATTACTCCTCAGTAACTATCTCAAAATCCATGCCACCCCGAGGCTAATTGTCTGCCGAGTGTTTCATTGATGCACAATGAGTTACGATAACAACCCGCCACCATAGGGGATAACTTGCTCATTTGGACGCCCCATAAGGGAATCTGTTCCCTTTTGTCGAGAAAAATCTTCCCTGCGGCCTGTTAACTGCAGCATAGTCATATCTTTCATGCGTAATCATGCAGATACACCCAGCACTTCGTGGTACACCTTCTCCAGACTGTCCACGTGACAGTCAACAGTAGATGGTCTGTCCCAGTAACGCTCGTACGCTGCCCTGCCCATCCTCTGCGCCAACTGGCCATCACGGAAGATACGCATTTTCCGGGCCAGGTCATTGACATCTCCTCCACGGAACCAGAGACCAGTAACACCATCGGATACCATCTCTCGCGCCGCGCAGGTATCCGGTACAATAGCCGGTACTCCAAGAGCAGCAGCCTCCAGCACGACCAGACCCTGCGTTTCGTACCAGAGCGACGGGAACACGAGTACCCGGGATCGGCTTAGTATACCGACAACCTGTTCGTGAGACAACCAACCGGTAACTTCAACCGAGGGGCAAATCTCCAGTACAGCGTCACGACATTCTCCCTCGCCAGCGAAAACAATATCGACTCGTGCTATCTGAGCCGCCTTTGCCAACAGTAGCGCACCTTTGTGCTGATCTATCCTGCCAACAGCTGTATATGACCTGTTATCCTTCACGTTCACCGGTTCCTGCCTGTCCACAAAGATCGGATTGGCCACAGGATGCAGCACAGTGTTGGCACTGAAGAATGGATCGAGAACAGAACGACTGAGATCCGATATCGTTATAAGATGATTCAATCTGTTGGGCAAATGACCCCACCTCTTCTGAACCACCTGTCGGACTGAACGCCACAGCTTGTGGCTGATATGCCGTCTATCACAATTGCTTAGAATACAGGCGAGGGAAAGCGGCCGAAGCTGGCAGATCTCATTATTCTGATAATTGAAAAAGCCACCGTTAGGACAGGCGATGAAGTAATCATGCGCGGTCAGCACGAGTTTGAATTGTTTCCTCAATGCTACACGAAAAATACTTGATGTGAGTGCCTTGGTCCAGCCGTGTACATGAATTACTGTCTGTGAAGGATCAAGCGAATCCAGTAGTTTCCGAAATTCGTGTCCGGCTGTTCGGTTCCAGATTCCGCGGATAGCAGCTCGTACTCGGTTGGCATCCCTGAGAATCTCCGAGTGATTACAGCAGATTACGTCAACACCTGCTGCCGCCAGATCAGGTACAATCGGCGCGACGGCACAGAAAAGCTTCACAGCATGGCCTCTCCTGGCCAAAGCCTGCGAGCTCATCAGGGCTACCTGACTAGCTCCACCATTCACGTAGCCAAAATCATTGACAATGACTATCTGTAAAGATGCCATACACCGCTACCGTTCGCTCTCAACGCTATTAACTTCTTTGAGCATCTCTAAACGCTTGATTACACGAGCCGGATTGCCAACCACTACGGAATTGGCCGGCACGTCCCTGACTACCACACTCCCGGCTCCAATCTTGGAGTTGGTGCCAATCGTAATGCCGCCCAAAATGACGGTATTTGCCCCGACCTCCACGTTATCCTCAATTGTTGGGGACGGTCCCTGAGAGCCGTCCGGCATCTTCACGCAGCCGATAGTTGTGCAGTGACGAAGGTGGACTCCTTTCCCGAGAATCGTCTGGTCATTCATAACCAGGCCGACACCGTGCTCCAGTTTGAACCCCGGGCCTACCCTGGTTTTAGCGCGAAGACCTACTCCGAGAATGTATTCCACAATCAGTCGGTAGGCAATCATGATGGGCATTCCCAGCCACCAGAGGATTGTCCCCTTCCGAACAGCAAAAACATGCGCCAGACGGAAGAAGGCCAGAATAAACACCCCTTTGATATTGCCACGGTTGGCTGACCGATCCTGAAATATATATCGCATCATACTATCTCCTGTTGTGTCTCTTTGAACAGACCAATCTCCATCGCAACCAGGACCATGATCTTTACAGGCATTCCCAGGGAAGCAAATACGAAGAAATTGCCGGTAAACAGCATCGTTACAAATGGCAGTACAACCAGGATGGAGAGGAGTGCCCTGAAATGATGACGGTAAGCGATTGTATAATAAAGATAATACAGGAAAATAAAAAGAGCAGCTCCCGCTACGAACTGCAAGCCGAGAGCCATAGCGTACGGGAAGGTGACAATAAGAATCGCCGGGTATGCCATTGTATACAGGTAGCCGCGATCAAACACCATATATGCTTTTTCCGGACCCAGAATCTTTATCATCAGATGCCTCATTCCGACATCTTCCGCCGAGTTATGATCCGGTGATACGATATAACCAAGCTCCACCTGCCAGTGTTCTGGGTCATAGGTGCCAAAAGTGGAATTGTCGTGGTCAATGACCCACCATATTTCACCCTGACAGGCTAATATTCTGTGGACAAGGTAACCAAGAGCTATGTCTGGGGTCTTCATTTCACGGAGATAAGTGCCGAACGAAAAAACCATAAATACCAGAGCGATGGCCAAGCCAGTCATCAGGTAACGAAGCCTGAATATGGTGAAGCTGGCATCATGATACACCCGGCGGATGAACACCGGGGTAAAGTAGCAAACCAGCAGAATGACAGGAAATGAGTATTTGTGCCCGGACAGTACGACATACACAAGAAAAACCAGAAGGATCAACCCATTGACTGTGAATCGACCTGTACGACGACGAAACAGCCCCAAAGCAAAAGCAATCAGTTCACCCCAGTTAAATAGGAATCTGTCGAGGATCCCCGACTCCTGAAAATAGGTGAAGCGATCCGGACCTTTTAAAAGAGGGATACCGCTAGTCCAGAACGAATAGCCAAGATAACCCACAACCGCCGCAATCAACACGTACCCGACAAGCATAAGATTACCCAACCGAAGATTCATATCTCGAATAGAATAATCTCTTCGGGTTAAGACTCTCTTCCCAACCAGGCGAGCCGTCAGGACGAAACCGAGGTTGAAAATGATATAGAAAACACCAAGTCGGGCGGTAGCCAGGGTCGTTTCGGTGTAGCGGAACAGCTCAAGATTATATACGCCGAGATCATTATAGAAACAGGAGACCAACGCCCATAACTGCGTCACCGAGAGGTAAGCGAATATGATAAAGTACTCCTGGTACTTCTTACAGATATAGATCAGCGTGGCCAGATAAGCCAACACGGCCACTGCATTAAGCAGAATCACTTTCAATCACCCTAACGAAACCGTCTATCAAGTTCTCAATGTTGTCCGGTTAAAGAACCGATGGGTCAAATAACTGATCGGTCCATAAACCATCATGAGAACGGTTAAGCAAGTTGCTTAAAAAACGACAGTCAGCCTCG
>JAOZPL010000336.1:0-1540 GCA_029932795.1 Candidatus Zixiibacteriota bacterium
ACCCGGCGGGGGCAGGTCGCCTTCAGTACAATTACAGACATGATCAATGACGAATCTTTCGCGGTGCTGGATCGCGACGATCAGCAGGCAGTCCTAAATGCCTTTTCTATCCTTGGAGGGGATCAGGCTGTGGAGTACCTCACCGCCCTGATTGTCAAGAGAAACATATTCCGCAGGACGGACCATGCCTTCTACCGCCAAGCCGCCTTCAAGGCTCTGAGTCTGAACCGCAGTGAGCGGGGAGAGAAGACCCTCTTGAAGCTTACCTCCAGTTGGCGCACCGATATCAGAACGCAGGCGGTGGCGGCTTTGCAAGAACGACGGCAAGCAGTCTATGGAGAACCCGATGACAAACGCAGTAAGTGAGAAAGCCGTACGGATACTCGCCAGCCATGAAGCGGAAAAGCTGTTTAATGCCTTCTTCGTTCTATACAAAACCGCCCGGATCATCGACATGGACAACACTGCGTTTAAGAATCAACTCGATACGTTCTACAAAAGGTTCACCGCCCAGATCGAACTTGTCGGTGACGTTACCATAAAGACAGTTGCCGGCCGCTACTTCCTCAACGAGAAGATGGTCCGGTTTGATGACACCGGACTCTCCGGAGCCGCCAGCGTGGTCGCGGAGTGGAAGAAGCTCGGCATCGGCGGGGTAACATTCAGCGCGGACATTCCCAAGCAGGAGATCGGCGAGTTCTTCAAGGTCATCACAGCCGCCAAACCGGGCGTCGGGGATCTTGAGTCAATCGTGAATTCCCTCAAAACTCATGGACTGGAACATATCCATCTCCTGTCCGTCAAAGAGGTTGATACCGACATCCCCGCTGTCTCCGAGGAGATCCGCCGACAATTCAGGCAGATGGCGCGGACGACGTTTTTCAGGGCGGTCTCGGTAGTCGAGGAAGTGATTGTCAACTCTACCCATGATCGCAACATCAACACCGCCAAGACCAAACGAGTAGTGCACTCCCTGATCGATCATATCGTGCGCGACGAGTCATCACTACTTGAGTTGACCGCAATCAAAGATTTCGATGACTACACATATGCACACTCAACCAATGTCTGCATCTATGCCCTGACCCTTGGTGTCCGTATTGGACTCGATCGGGCACGCCTTTCGCAGCTCGGTTTCGCAGCCCTCTTCCACGATGTCGGCAAAGCCAAGCTGCCGGCCGATCTGATCAAGAAGCCGGATGCGTTCGACGAGAACGACTGGATTCAGATGCAGAGACATCCCCTGTTGGGTGCCAAAACCCTTCTTCACAACTCTAAACTCGACATCCACACGGCCCGGGCTGCTCGTGGAGCTTTTGAACACCACATCAACAATGATTTCACCGGTTATCCAACGCTACACTACAAGAAGCGCAAGACAGGTCTCTTTACCAGAATAATCTCGGTGGTTGACACCTTCGATGCGCTCACGTCGGGCAGAGTCTACCTGAAAAAGAGCATCAGTCCGGATATCACCTTCAAGAAAATGCGTTACCAGATGACAGTGAAGTTCGATCCCTTCCTGCTCAAGCTGTTTAAC
>JAOZPL010000336.1:1550-2668 GCA_029932795.1 Candidatus Zixiibacteriota bacterium
TATATCCCTCCGGTTCCCTGGTTCTCCTGACAACCGACGAGATCGCGCTGGTCCTGACGAACAACGAGGATGACAAATCCCGTCCATACGTCAAGATTGTGGGTAATAGAGACGGCCTGCTGGACGAGCCGGCATGGGCGGATCTATCCCAGGAAGAGCACGCCGACCGGAGAATTGTCAGGCAGATCGACCCCGATCGTTACGGCCTCAATGTCAAAGACTTTGTCCTTAAGGACTAAAAAGAATACGCCAGGCCTACGCTCGCCCCACCGTTGCCATCCGGTTTCACCTGCCACGTAATCTGGTCATTCCGCCTGCAACTCGGTGAACCCGAAAGATGCGCATCCACATAGGCATCAAACATGGATACGAATATCGTTATGCCGGCATACCAGATGAACTTGTTGCGCTGATCCCGACGATCTTCATACAGACTGTAATAATCGTTCCTGACGCCCAGATCAGTGGCATCCTCATGCTTCCGCTTGTAATCTGCCGCCTGACGGCCATAATGAATCACCGAGGCGACAAACCAGGTCTCAAGACCGGCAATCACCACGGCCTTGACATACCGTCGGTTGCCGAACTGCCCCCACCCGGGCACCAGCAGCGACTTGAACAGGGCAACGGTCGGTTTCTGATACAGATGTTCCTCAAAATTCGTTGGGTTGGTTACCTGCAGCGCGGGGAAACTGTCCAGCACCGGCTTAAACGAAACAGTATCAACCCGGGAAACACTGTCGGCATCCGGGGGGGCGGCGTGAACTGACGCAAACCATAACATAAACGGGATGATAACAAGAAGGATTGTCTTCACGTCAACAGAACACTTTTACCTGGCGCGGGTTGATTTGTATCTCCAGCACGTTGGCCGGCAACTCAATCAGTTCACCGTCAAGATACAACGTTCTTCCTCTGACAGGCTGTTAATGTCTTTATTAGCGTTGAGAACACCATCAACAAAGAGATATATCCCAAGTACTTCATGCCCTTTTTTTACTGCCGCTTTAGCAATTTCTATTACAGTATCTGTGTTTTGTGAAGTGTATGGTCCTGTTGTAAGTAATATCGCTAATTTACCCATAATTTATTCACCTTTAGTTATAAAAAGAAAAAGG
>JAOZPL010000337.1 GCA_029932795.1 Candidatus Zixiibacteriota bacterium
TCGATTGCTCAGCACCCGCGCACGCTGCATTTCACGGCCAGGGTCAATGGATGAACAGAAGGGTTTCTCCAGAACAGGGAACTTGAGTGTACGGCTGGTTACATCATATTCATCAACAGCTTCAAATGCATTGCCTTCCGAACCAGCGTTGATGAATTCATTGAGGAATACAATGTCAATTTGCAATCCGTCTTCGATCAACTTAGAGAATTGCTTGTAGTAATTATCCGAAGAGACAATTCGATGGGCCACGGACAGATGAGTCTGTCTATAGTGGGCAAGGGAACCCTGGTTTTCCGCCGCCTCCCAACGTTCCTTCCATTGTGATATCCAGCGGGATACACTGGTATCATCGCTTGATTCGGTAAACAGCGTCACTGACATTGAAAATTTATGCGGCTCCTCTCCTCGCTCCCGGCACGTGTCGACCAAAAACCGGTCTACGGCCGCGATGACCGGCTGAATATCCTGGTTCTGATATACGGCAATGCTCAGCCCATCGTCAGAATGAGGGTGTAGTTTCCGATAATCTCGAAGAATACGGTACATAAGGGTGGATTCCCGGGTCTCCCGGAACAGTTCAGCATCACTGACATCTTCTTCCTCCACCGAATCGTATCTCAGCAATAACCTGGTTGTCAGAGAGGCCTCGGTGCCTGGTATTTCACCAACACGATGAATAAGGTTTTCTCCACGGATGCTCGTGTCCAAACGAAGGTCGCGGGGATGTCCTTTTAAAATGCCGCTTAACGGCATCTGAATCTGGGCCAGATCAACATAATTCTGCCAAACAACATCACGGAACGATCGTCTCCCCGGAGCCCTCAGCTCCTTACTAGCCACGCTGATGAAAGCACTGACCAAGTAAATGATATGGGCCTGCAACATTTCCAGCAGTGCAGGATGAAGCACCGTAACAACTGCGGACGGTTCGTCACCTCCCCAAACCCAGCGGTCACCTTCTGCCTCCGGCCGGCGCTGGATGACAAGAAAGGATCGATACAACAAGGTTGCAAGAGGACTTTTCCTGCATTCCGGACTCTGCAAATAAGTATCGCAGGCCTGTTCATAGGCCTTACGGAGGTCGTCCCACAGGGTTAGAAGCGCCTGATGCAGGCCGGCCTTCGCGGCGGTTTGAATAAATTTGTCATACTCAAACGCGAGTCTCTCAATGTCTTGCACAAACGGATCGCCCGGATCGATTCCTGCCACCCCAAGAAGGTTAAAAACGCTGCTGCTTTCATCATCCTGGATACATTGAAGCAATACCCGCCGTGTCTCTTCGTCATCTTTTGACAGCAACAACTCCTCATAATAAGGCACATGAAACGCCGGCAGGCAGTAGTCAGCGGTCTTGTTTTCCTTGATGTCACTAGCTGCGCGTCGGATCAGCTGATCCGCAACACGGTAGGGTTCTATTTCCGGCAGGCGCCAGGCAAACTGCTGGACAACGGGATCTCCACACCCCTCCCCAATGACTTCCACGGAAAACTTTAAAAAGGGTTCGGCTGTTCTTGATGACTGGTAGGCTAGATTCTCATGGACCAGCGATGAGGTAATCATAATCCTACCATCCGAGGCATCTGTTCCTGGCAAGACGAGATATTCTTTAATAAACTCATCTACGCCACCCAACAGCCGGGCGATATACGCCCTAGCCTTCAAGAGTCGCTCTTCGTTGTTCTCTCCATCGGTCGTATCATGTTTGAAGAGTTCTCCCTTTATTCGTATCTCACGAAGGGCTTCATGCGCGAATACCCCGACCTCGGACGCTGTTTTCTTAAACTCGGCCAAGGATCGCCAGATTCCAGCTAGGACAACCTCGACTGGACCGCCGGAGAGTTTTTTGACCGAATTTTTCTTACGTGTACCAGTTGTTCGTGGCGCCCGGAAACCAAGAACACGATCACGGATTGCCATAAAGTCACACTGAAGAAGCTTCTCACGTGCAGCGACATCCGCATTTTCTATATACAGCCGCAGTCCACTGATAAACTCCTCATCAGTATTGAATGCAGGGCGTTCACTTTGATCGAACAGTTCCCCCAATTGATTGTGCTCAACAAACTTTCCGATGGTTTTCAACGCATTTTGGCGCCTTCTATCTTCAAGAAAAGCGTCATAGGAAAAAAAAGATACCGCATCCTCCAGATATGGCCCGAAACTCCGCCAGCCACTGAATCGAAAACCCACAAACGATGGCAGGTGGAATCGGCTTAAGGACTGGAGGAGGATCATCTCGGCATCCCTGCCATCTTGCGCCGCAGAAAGATCGAGTTCCTCCAGTAGTGAACTAACCTGGAGGATGTCTCCGAGCCCCCGCTGGACAATCGCTTTCAGGACCTGATCAAAGTGAGCCACATGCTCGCCCTCATAGCCAATCCTCGCTTCGCTGAATTTGCTCTTTATCCAGGCTGCAAAACTCCGCCCCAGCTCGGTCTTCCAGATGGTCTCAAAGTCACAATGATGGAAGTCGGCAAGGCTGGCAGAATCCGTGACCCGATCAACGCCTATAAGCAAAACAACAAAGGGTTTATCACTCGTGCTACAAGTATTCCTGTACCCAGTCAGATTACCATTTTGGTCAGGCCAGTTTTTTTTAGCAATTTTACCAAATGCTTCGCGTACAGCTGGATTGTCGTCCTGCTGCCACTCGCTGA
>JAOZPL010000338.1 GCA_029932795.1 Candidatus Zixiibacteriota bacterium
ACAAAGGCCAGCAGCAGCGCAGTGGAAATCCCAAGTGAAAGGTATGCTATGGTCACATATCTTGTCACACGCCTTGTGAGACTGACCCACGGCAGGATCAACAATGCCGGTGCGATAATAATCAGCGTGATTACCTGATCGAAGCGAAGGCCGACAAGAAATGCATGGCCCACTGTCCAAACACCAAGCGTCTC
The DNA here is from genome assembly GCA_029932795.1 of Candidatus Zixiibacteriota bacterium. Classification (GTDB taxonomy): domain Bacteria; phylum Zixibacteria; class MSB-5A5; order GN15; family FEB-12; genus JAOZPL01. Next base: position 195 of record JAOZPL010000338.1, read on the forward strand.
GGACGTTGTGTCGGTGTGCAGCAAAAACAGCAGGCGCATGGCCGAGAAGAGAAGCATCAGCAGCAGATAAAACAAGATGAGAAAAGTGAAAGGACGAGGGGGAAGGATCCGCCGTATCCACGATCTGCGGGCCGGTATGTGCTCAGTCATGAACTGAATAAACAGCCGGGTTGAGCGATGTCAAGATACAAGGGGTTTGAGCAGAACGCCGGTAGTTATTCATCCTCGCAGGTGACAGCGGTTCCGTATACCAGCAGTTCAGCGGCTCCCTGCATCATGGAGGAAGTGGAAAAGCGAACCATGACTATACCGTTGGCTCCCAGTTCCTTCGCCTGGTCAACCATTCGGTCGATTGCCTGTTCGCGCGATTCAGCCATCATCTTGGTATACTCGGTGACTTCGCCGCCGACTATGTTGCGAAACACGGCAGCGATATCGCGCCCGACGTGTCGGGCACGGATCGTGTTTCCTTTAACCAGGCCGAGGGTCCGGACAATTTTTTTCCCGTGTATCAATTCACCAGTTGCAAGAATCACTTTTCAACCTCCCGGTAACGCTCACGATTGTAGGCAAATAACCGTTCGCGGATGAAAGAGACAAGCAGAATAATGCCTCCGATGCCGGCTCCACTCACGCCGATCTTTAGCCAGAGCGGGTTTTCAGGATTAGTGAAAAGCTCTCTGAAAATTTCGAAAGCTCCGAACCCGAGCAGCATTATGGCACCCAGCGAGAGGAATATCCAGCCGATCCCACGTTCCAGTTTGCGGTAGAGTGACTGCCAGTAGCCCTGCCATACTTCGTCGGGCAGATCAGCGTAGTGCATCATATTGGTTACCTCTTTCAACCTCCGCAGCTCGTCCAGTTCGGCTCGAAGTTGCGGGTCTGCGGACAGTTCTTTCTCAAGTGCCTGGCGCTGGTCTTCGGGCAGTTCGCCGTCAACATAGCCCGCCAGCATCTCTCTGAAACTTTTATCCATCCTGTCGCCTCATGATTGACGCCAGTTTCTTCCTGGCGTAGTAGAGCCGGGACATAACCGTCCCCCTCGGTATTTTCAGCAGCGCTGCAATCTCATCGTAGGTCATGCCCCGGAAATGCTGCAGCGTGATAATCTCGCGGTCATCGAAGGAAAGCTCCATGAGAGCCTGGCTAAGGCGCTCCACGGTCTCCTTTTTAATCAGGGCAGCTTCCGGATCGTCGCTGCTGACCAGCAGGTATCCGGCCTCGTCCACATCGACCATCCGATTGTCCCGGAGCGAGCGTCTCTTCAGCAAAGTCCGGCAGAGGTTGGCAATAATGGTGTAAAACCAGGGAAGAAAAGGCTGTTTTTCATCGTAGGTGTCAGCGGAACGGTAAACGCGGAGAAAGGCCTCCTGCGAGATGTCATAGGCGTCGTCCTTATTGGCTACCAGCCCCAGCGCCATCCGAAAGGCCGTTTTCTTGTGTCTCTCCACAAGCTGCTGAAGGGCTTTCTTGTTCCCTTTGCGGATATCCATGACCAATACCGAGTCAGCGTCCATGTTCGATTTTACCTTCTCAACTGGTATACTGGAGAATTCCAAAGTTATTCAGGAGCGGAAACAGTTTTTCTATTTATTTTGATTAGCACTTAATTTTAATCAGTGCCACCACTGAAATCAACAATAATGGTTCGGTAGGGAAACTGGACAGTATACCCGCTGGCCCGCTACTGGTCTGCCAGAACTCCGCCTTGCCTGTAACCCATAGAAGCATCATGAACAGTGCGACAATGAATATGATCCTGGTATGGGACATGATGTGCACTCCTTTATCTTGTATTTCACAGCGAAATTGGTCCGGTCAAATATCGCACAGTTCGAAACGTGCCAATATTCTCATGCCTTGCCACAAACAGCCGATCAACGTCGAAGGCAATGAAGAGCCCAAGACCATCTGTGACAATTCCCACCAGCCAGCGTCCATCTGGGGTGATGTGGATGTCGGCAATATCAAGATCTACCGAAATAGAATCCCCATTATAGAAATAGAAGCCGGTAGGGTTGATCTCAGTGTGGATCGTGTTGGCCTCAACATCGAAAGCCACGATACTAGGGATCCAATACGGGGTTTCACCCATGGGGTCACTGGGTCTGGTAAAAAAGAGGTACCTGCCATCCGGGGTCACCGCCATATCCCCGAACCCGGGAGAACAAGCATCCCAGAAAACGACTGAGTCGGCTACGGGATCATACACACCAAAACAATAGCCTATTCCGCCCGCCACTATCAGAAACCACTTGCTCTCATCGGCAGAAGGCACGATTCGGTGCAAACTAGGAAAAAACGACTTCCGGGTTACGACGAAAGAGCTGTCGAGACTGACCTTGTAGGCAGTGTACTTGGATAGCGCGTAGAAACTCTGGCTGTTAGCGGAAAAAACTCCTCTCGTCGTAGCGCTGGTGTCACAATAGACAAGCGACTGATCGGATGTTCGTACAATCCTGAGAC
>JAOZPL010000042.1 GCA_029932795.1 Candidatus Zixiibacteriota bacterium
ATGATTCTCGACGGCACTAACGGGGTGATAATAGTCAATCCGACCGACAGCGAGTGGATTGAATACCATAAGAAGAGAAAGCGGCAGGGTCCGGCGATCATCGCCAGGATCAAAAAGCTGCCGCAGATACCACCCCGGACGGTCGATGGCGTACCCATACACATCGGGGCCAATCTGGAGTTACCCGGTCCGGTTGATGAAATTCTCTCGGCGCAGAAGATTCCGATCGGTTTGTATCGCACCGAGTTCCTGTATCTGGAGAATGAGCGGTTCCCCGGTGAAGATGCTCAGTACGACTACTATCTACGGGTTGCCGAGAAGTTCTCGCATAGCCAGGTAACACTTCGCACGTATGACCTAGGTTCCGACAAGACTAGTGCGGACGGTTTCCTTCCCCATGAACAGAACCCGGCGCTCGGCTGGCGGGGAATTCGCTCGATGCTGGACATGGCGAGTGTTTTCAAGACCCAGATCAGGGCGATGTTGCGGGCATCGGTGCTTAACAATCTCAGGATCATGCTGCCGATGATATCCGATTTGAGTGAGTTTGACAGGGCGAAAAAACTGATCTCACAGGCCAAGTTGGACCTGCGCCGGGAGAACATCCCCTTTGATCGCAATGTCCCTATTGGCGTTATGGTAGAGGTACCATCGGCGGCTCTAACCGCTGAACAACTGGCGCGGAAGGCAGATTTCATATCGATTGGCACCAATGACCTGACCATGTACACGATGTCGGTAGATCGGAATAACGCCCAGGTGGCTAGTCTGTATAACCCCCTGCATCCGTCCGTGTTAAACCTCATCAAGATGACCGTTGATGCCTGCCGCAAACACAACACCCCGGTCTCTATCTGTGGTGAGGTTGCCGGTGATCTGCTGGCCGTGCCGCTGTTTATTGGTATGGGGGTGACGGAGTTGTCCATGAATCCGGCACGAATTTTTGATGTCTGCCGTCTTGTTAAAAAGGTTGACTCCAACCTGGTGGGGCTCCTGGTCGGCTCCGTGATGTCCGGTGGATCGGCGTCGCAGGTGAAACGGCTGTTGGAGAACTTCCGAAACACCCTGGAAAAGAAATAGCTTTTCGATGACGGAACAGATCACATCGGCATACCTTGATAATCCGGAAAAAGTACGTTCGACCGATCCGGAGAACATGTACGATCGGATCTTCCACTTCCCGGAACAGATGTCCGAGGCACTCAAGATTGCCAGCAAGTGGAATATCTCCATCGATGATTTCTTCGGGATAAAGAACATTGTCGTGGTGGGGATGGGTGGCTCGGCAATCGGCGGTGATCTGGTACGCACGCTGCTGGCTTCGGAGCTTCAGATTCCGTTTCGGATCTGTCGTCATTACCGCTTGCCGGCGTATGTCGACACCAGAACGCTGGTTATTACCTCGTCGTATAGCGGTAATACCGAGGAGACACTGGAGGCGGTCACTGAGGCGCTTCAGAGAAAAGCAATGGTTGTTGCCATTACTACCGGCGGTGAGCTTGGGAACATCGCCATACGTGAAGGTATCCCAACCGTGAAGATTCCGACCGGGTTTCAGCCGCGAGCGGCCCTTGGTTACTCGTGTATCCCGATACTTGTTCTCCTGGAGAAGCTGGGGCTGGGCAGGAACAGGTCTGTACGGGTCGCGCATGCAGTCACTGGTTTGCAGTCTCTGCGTGGTAAGTATGCCGTGGATGTTCCGGTACAGAAAAATCCGGCCAAGCAACTGGCCTGTGAGATACACGGCAGAATCCCCATCATTTATTCCGGTCCAACCCTTACCGATGTAGTGGCGGTTCGCTGGAAAGGTCAGATATGTGAAAACAGTAAAAACATGGCCTTTGCCAACCACTACTCCGAGTTCAATCACAATGAACTGGTTGGCTGGTCGGATAAAATCGATGCCCACAGGGATCATCTGGTAGTAATTCATATCAAGGATGCCGATGATCACCAGCAGATCAGCCGTCGTATGGAGATTGTCAAGGGAATCATCGAAAAACAGGGAGTGCCGGTGTTCGAGGTTGAATCAGTCGGGAGCAGTCCGCTTGAGCGGATGTTCAGCCTGATACAGCTTGGTGATTTTGTCTCGTTCTATCTGGCTGTGCTGAACGAGGTTGACCCGACACCGGTGGAGGCCATTGAGACGCTCAAGAAGGCGCTGGCTGACCAACTGTAATCCATTTTTTAACAGTGACTATAATTACCAGAGAGACCAGGACAGAAGATCTTGTATCGGCTTACCCCGGGGTGGTGGGCTTCCTGATTGAAGCCGGGCTACCGTGCGTGGTTTGTGGCGAGCCCTTCTGGGGAACGCTGGCGGAACTGGCGGTTCAGAAGGGGTGGGACGACACGGCCATTGATGCGCTGGTGGAGCGCCTGCGCTCAGAATTCGAATGATTCTTCTGAATAAATGCTCCATACAGGTGTCTCTCTATTGTTGATTGTTACCAACGCAACTCTGTTTGACAAAGCTGACTGAAGACATATATTAGCCTGTGCACAGATTGCCCCTGAAACTCTCGTTAGTAGCTGCTTACAACCTGGTGTTGCTGATACTGGGGTCGGAACCGGCCCTGGCTCAAACAACTGTCGATTCCGTCTTTCGGTGGGATCGTCTTAACGCCATGATTCTCCTCGTAGTTTTCTCCGTTGTTATTCTACTGTATATCAAGTGGGCCAAGGAAGGCAAGCCGCTTTTTCTGCGCAAGATTCCCGGCCTGGAGGCGGTTGAGGAAGCGGTTGGCCGAGCCACCGAGATGGGCCGGCCGGTACTGTTCATTCCGGGCATTCAGGAACTTGATGAGATTGAGACGATTGCCGGCGTCTCCATTCTTGGGCGTGTTGCCAAGATAACAGCCCAGTATGAGACGCCGCTCATGGTACCGGTACGCTATCCGCTCGTACTTGCCGCGGGACAGGAGGTGGTGGAGCAGGCGTACACGGAAATGGGTAAACACGATGCCTACAGCAAGGACATGGTCCGCTATGTTGCGGGTGAACAGTTTGCGTTCGCCGCCACTGTCAATGGCATCATGGTGCGTGAGCGGCCGGCGGCCAACATTTTCATGGGGGTTTTCGCTGCCGAATCGCTGCTCCTGGCCGAGACCGGTAACGCTGCCGGCTCGATTCAGATTGCCGGCACGGCCCGCCCGGAACAACTGCCGTTTTTTATCGCTGCCTGCGACTACACGCTTATGGGTGAAGAGCTTTATGCTGCTTCTGCCTATTTGTCGCACGAGCCGCTGATGCTGGGCGGTCTGAAGGGACAGGACCTGATCAAAATTCTTATCGTTATCTTCATTGTCGTCGGTGTGATTCTGGTGACCCTGGGAATCGGCGACACTTTCTATGGCTGGTTTGATCTGGGAAATTAGAGCATGCGAAGAGTTGCTCCGGTTATCATCGCTTTTCTCTCCGGGTTTGTCACGGTCATCTCTTTCTGTTTCAATCCCGACAAAACAGTGTTAGGCGGTATTGAACCCAGAGTTTTGAGCTGGGTGACAATAGTCGGGGGATTCACGTTGCTTCTGGGAGTGGTATCCATCACCCGTGTCAACTGGCAGGCAGTGCACAGGAAGAAAGAGGGCTGGCCCTACAAATTCCTGACTCTTGTCGCGATGTATGTGATGGCTGTTCCGGCGATGCTGCCGTCCTCATGGTCTCCACTGTTCGGCGACGCCGAGGGTTCTATTTATGACTGGCTGTTTATGCACATTGACGCCCCGATGATGGGGACGATGTTTGCCATGCTGGCGTTTTATATCGCCTCGGCCGCCTACCGTGCTTTTCGCGCGCGTAATCCTGAATCAACCCTGTTGCTGGCCGCAGCCGTGCTGGTCATGCTCTGGCGGGTGCCGATGGGCGAGGCATTCCTTCGACTCTTTGGCGAGAACGTGCCCGGATTTATCAATACCTATTTGATGAACGGGGTGAACGCTGCCGTGCAGCGGGGCATTGTGATTGGAGCCGCACTGGGGGCCGCCTCGATGTCGCTGAGAATAATGCTTGGTATCGAGCGGACCTATATGGGGAAGGGTTAGGACTTGGGCATCTGGGATAAACTTGAGATGTTCGATCGCCGCTGGATTTACCTGCTGGTAGCACTGGCTGTCATTTTTCCGCTGATTGTACCGGCCACGTTCAAAGTGCATATCACACCTGAGGCCAGGCAACTCTTCGATGCTATTGAGGCGCTGCCGGATTCCTCGATCGTTATGCTCACTTTTGATTATTATCCATCGACTCTGGCTGAAACTGAGCCGATCTCAGTCGCGGCGCTGCATCACCTTTTTCGCAAGGATTGCCGTGTGCTTACGATGACCACGATCCCGCTGGGGGGACCTTCAATTGCTGAGCGCGTCACTCGCGCGCTGGCCAAAGAGCATGGCAAGGTGTATGGCGTGGATTATGTCAATCTGGGTTTCAAGTATAACTATGTGGCGGTGCTCAAAGGGATGGGCACATCGATAGAAGCTATCTACCCCATGGACAATTCCAGTACGCCCCTCTCTGAATTGCCGATGATGGAATCAATCAGGAACTATGACGATATCAGTTTCATCTTTGTCGTATCCGACAACGCCATAGTTGACTACTGGATCTCGATCGTCAACGCGGAATATGCCACGCCGGTGGGTATCGGTGTGACGGCTGTTTCTGCGCCAAAGTACTACGCGTTCATCTCTTCCGGGCAGGTCACGGGGCTTCTGGGCGGTATGAAAGGGGCGGCGGAGTACGAGCGTCTGGTGAAAGCTGAGGGGATGGCGCTCAAGGGTATGGCCATGCAGTCGCTGGTTCACCTGTTGATAATAGCGTTGGTCATAATCGGAAATATCGGGTTTTTCGCCAGTCGACGTGCCAGGAGAAGGGCTACGGCATGAGCGGGATAGAGATTCTGCAGATCTGGGTTGCCGCTTTCTTTACGCTGGCGATCTTCTCGTTCCTCTACAAGGACAATCCGTTCTTCAAGCTGGCCGAGCATGTTTTCGCGGGCCTGTCGGCCGGGTATTATGTAGGACTGGTGTGGAAATCGATCATCCTACAGCAGTTGTGGTACCCGATGATGGCTGGTGAATGGTTATTGGTCTTTCCAGCCATGCTGGGTGCTCTTATGTTTGCCCGTCTGGTGCCCAAGATTTCGTGGGTGTCGCGGGTGTCGCTGGCCTTTGTGATGGGTACGACGGCCGGGGTATTCCTTGTTTCGCAGCTCAACGGCATGATTCTTCCGCAAATGCAGGCCACTATGCTGCCCCTGGTCTTGAGCGAGGGGGCCGGTGCCACGTTGATGGCTCTGGTCATGGTGATTGGAGTCATATCAACCCTGATATACTTTTATTTCTCGAAAGAGCACACCGGGGCGCTGGGAGTGACGGCCAAGGTCGGTGTCTGGTTTATCATGATTGCCTTCGGTGCGCACTTTGGTTACACGGTCATGGCACGAGTCTCCTTATTGATCGGGCGCGTCAATTTTTTGTATGAAGACTGGCTGGGAACATTCTTGCTTATTTTTTAAGGTTCAGTGTGACTTCAAACAGGGGTTTTTGTATAATCGGTCAAAGCCAAGGACATTGTGCGGGAAAGGCAATCAGTGATGTCGTCAAGATACTTTGGGGTGATCCTTGCCGTAATTCTGTTAGTCGGTTGTGGGTACAATCCGGAGAAACCGGTTTATGATACGGCGAAGAATCCGGATAATTTCCCCCGGCTGGCGCTGGCGCTGCTGGACAATATCGAAAGCGATCAGCTAACTTCGTTTGAGCAGATCAGCGGGGCGTTTGGTGAGTTATACACCGAGCACTCCGAGTTATTGGATAATGATGACTGGAAAAGGGTAATCGATCGGCTGGGGGCTCGGTTTGCCTACAAGGCTGACCAACTGCTGAAGGATGGGCTGAGTAACTATACACGGGCGGCAGGGTACTATGTTCTGGCTGCATTCGCCCGACCAAAAGACCGGGCCGCCACTGAGCGAGGCACGCTCTTTTCCACCTGGCTGGACGCGGTCAGGGATTCAGAAGTCGCAGCCCTGGTCGACTCGCTTCTGGATGATCCCTCTGTCAACCGACGGCTTGAACTGGCCCGGCGGTTTGTTCTGGCCGACTCCGTTCATCGGGAATTTGCACGGGAATACCTGATTAGCGAGTTGTTTAGCTCTCGTTTTGGTGATATTGCGTCCGTACAGTGGGATGAGCTGGCACTTCCGCAAATAGCTCTGGCTAGTTACATGGGATTGGTTGATCCGCCGCTCGATCGGAAAGCAGTCAGTTTCGGCGACGGTCTGGTCGATCTGATCTGCACCGACATTTCACCAATTGATTCCAATGTTTACCTGGCGGCATTCTACTTCTACCCCCACACTCACCTGGAGGTCGACTATACGATTCTTCTCCGGATCGGCACGGCGAACGACTCGCTCAAGTCATTTGCCGATCACCTGCGTTTTGTCCCTTTTGATTTTCGGCCGGAAGTCCCTACTTCGCAGTGGAAAGAGGGTGCTGTCGCGGTCGCTTATCGGACACTCGACTTTCTGGGGTCAATGACGGAGATTTCGGTGGGCCTCATGGACAAGAGCGTCAAGCCGGTGCAGTTTCTCTCGCCTGTCGGCACTGATGACAAAGCCTATCGTCTGGTGCTTCCGCGGGGGCAGAAGCCATAAGCAGGACATCGTCCTGTTTTCCTGCCTCTCACATTCATAATTTGAGCTTGTCACGCTGATTGTCTGTTCTTACATTTCGCATAGCTTTTTTTAAGGTGATTCTGTGAAGGTAATAATTCCAGTGGCGGGTATAGGAACCCGTCTTCGGCCACACACGTTTTCTCTGCCCAAGCCGCTTCTGCACGTGGCCGGGAAGCCGATCATCGCTCATCTGCTTGACCCGGTCGGGCAGCTTGACCCGGACGAGGTAATCTTTGTGGTGGGTTACAAGGGGGTCCAGATTCGGGAGTATGTGACCGGCAGGTATTCGTTCAAATCCAGTTTTGTTCAACAGGATAAACTCCTGGGTCTCGGCTACGCGCTGGGTCTGGCGCTGGACAGTGTTGCCGACGGCGAGGTTCTGATTATGCTCGGTGATACAATTGTGGAATGTGACCTGCGGCGGTTCATCGCCGCCGGTGATTACGTCCTCGGTGTCAGGCATGTCGACGACCCTCACCGATTCGGCATTGTCGAGGTGGAGAACAACCGGATCGTCAGAGTTGAAGAGAAGCCGGAACATCCAAAAACCAATCTGGCTGTAATCGGTCTATACTACTTTCGAGAGGCCGGACCTCTCAAGGCGGCGCTCCATAATCACCTTGAGAGCGGCCAGACGACTAAGGGTGAAATGCAGTTTACCGATGCCCTCCAGATGATGATTACCGGGGGCACGCATTTTGTTCCGTACGAAGTGCAGGAGTGGTACGATTGCGGTAAGAAAGAAACGATGCTGGAGACCAACCGTCACATTCTGGAGGAGATGGACCAGGCGCCGAGCATTGACGGGTCGGTGATTGTTCCGCCGGTATTCATTTCCCCAACGGCTCAGGTCATCAACTCGGTTGTTGGACCATATGTCTCCGTATCGGAGGGGGCAGTGGTCAGCAGATCAATCATCCGTAACTCTATTATAGGTTCCCATGCGACTGTAGAGAATGTGTCGTTGGAAGATTCTATTGTGGGGCATCACGCGGTTATAAGAGGGGGGAGCCGTATCTTGAGCATCGGTGATTCCTCGGTGATTGACCCGATCTAAGATACAGGATTTTCATGGGTTCACTTCAGGCCTGTTAAGGAGGACCGGCTATGGGGAGAGGCAATTTTCTCTTCACGTCCGAATCTGTCACGGAAGGACACCCCGACAAACTGGCCGACCAGATTTCGGATGCTGTTCTTGATGATGTGCTCCGCCAGGATCGGAGAGGGCGGGTTGCCTGTGAGACGTTCGTGACGGTAGGGCTGGTTATCGTGGGGGGAGAGATCACGACCAAAGGCTATGTGGATATCAATGGTCTGGTGCGAAGGGTCGTCAAGGAGTCAGGGTACACCCGGAGCGAGTATGGCTTTACGTATAATACGTGTGCCATCCTCAACGCTATCGGCTCACAGTCACCCGACATCGCTCAGGGCGTTGACAGGGGCGGGGCTGGAGATCAGGGGCTTATGTCAGGTTATGCCTGCCGTGAAACCAGAGAGCTGATGCCGATGCCGATCATGGTGGCTCACAAGCTGAGTCGTCAGTTGGCGGCGGTGCGAAAGAAGAAGATCCTGCCGTATCTTGGGCCGGACGGCAAGTCGCAGGTTACAGTGGAATACATCGACGGCAGGCCAGCGAGGGTAGATACAATAGTCATCTCGTCGCAGCACACTGACGAGATCCTGGACCGGAGCGGCAAGGTAATAACAAAGCGTGCGATAGAGGAGATAATTGACAATGTCGTAACGCCGGTTGTTACACCGGAGATGATTGACGGCCGAACCAAGATTTATGTCAACCCGACCGGCAAGTTTGTGGTTGGCGGCCCGGTCTCTGATACCGGCATGACCGGTCGTAAGATTATTGTCGACGCTTACGGTGGAATGGCCTCGCACGGTGGGGGGGCTTTCTCCGGCAAAGACCCCAGTAAGGTTGACCGTTCGGCCAGTTATATGGCACGCTATATTGCCAAAAACGTGGTTGCTTCCGGTCTGGCTGACAAGTGTAATGTACAACTTGCTTATGCGATTGGCATAGCCGAGCCGGTTTCGCTGATGGTCTTCGCCAATGAGACTCAGAAAGTGCCAGAGGCGCGGATTGCCCAGTTGATTCGAAAGCATTTTGACCTGACACCACGCGGCATAATCAAAACACTCGATCTACTCAGACCGATCTACCGCAAGACGGCTGTGTACGGTCATTTCGGAAGGAGTGAAAAGACTTTCACCTGGGAGAGGACTGACAAGGCGAAAATCTTGGCAAAGGATGCATAACAAATGGCGGTGAAAAACGATATCAAAAATATCAGACTGGCAAGAGATGGCAAAAGGAAGATTGAATGGGCCGAGAGGAATATGCCTGTGCTCCGGTTGATCCGCGAACGATTCGCGAGGGAAAAACCACTCAAGGGGATCAACCTGACTGCCTGTCTGCACGTGACGACCGAAACGGCCAACCTGATGCGCACACTCAAAGCCGGCGGGGCCAACCTGGCGCTGTGCGCATCGAATCCCCTCTCCACGCAGGATGATACGGCGGCGGCGATGGTGGCGGAGTATGGCATACCGGTATGTGCCATCCATGGGGAGAACAACAGGACGTATTACAGGCATATTCGACAGGTGTTGGATATCAAACCGCATATTACTATGGATGACGGCGCCGACCTCGTTTCGACGTTGCACAAAGAAAGAAAAAGCCAGGCTGCGCAGATCATGGCCGGTACCGAAGAGACGACTACCGGCGTGATTCGTCTCAGGGCGATGGCGAATGATGGCGCATTACTCTTTCCTGTTATCGCCGTCAACGATTCCAAAACGAAGCATTTTTTTGACAATCGGTACGGCACGGGGCAGTCAACAATTGACGGTATTCTTCGCGCCACGAATATGCTGATTGCCGGCTCGACCGTCGTAGTATCCGGCTATGGCTGGTGCGGGCGCGGTGTAGCCACCCGTGCCAAGGGGTTGGGCGCCAATGTTATCGTCACCGAGGTTGACCCGATACGGGCTATCGAGGCGGTCATGGACGGCTTCATGGTCATGACCATGTCCAAAGCCGCGCCGCTCGGCGATCTCTTTATTACCCTGACCGGTGATCTCAACGTTCTGCGCCTTGAGCATTTCAAAAAACTGAAAGACGGCGCTATTGTCTGCAACTCGGGGCATTTTAACGCCGAGATAGATATCCCGGCGCTGGAGAAAGCGTCATCGAAGAAGCGGCTGGTTCGTCCGAATGTCGAGGAATACACTATCGGCAAAAAACGCATCTATCTGCTGGCTGAGGGACGCCTGATCAACCTCGCGGCCGCGGAGGGACACCCGGCGATGGTGATGGATATGTCGTTTGCCAACCAGGCGCTGGCGGCAGAGTATGTGGTGAAGAATCACAAAGAGCTTGAACGTAAGGTATATGTCGTACCGGAGAAGATCGACCGGCAGATAGCCTCCCTCAAGCTGAAGTCGATGGGCATCAAAATCGATAGACTGACCGCAGAGCAACGGAAATACCTGGCCTCCTGGGAGGTGGGGACGTAGGGGGAGGC
>JAOZPL010000043.1 GCA_029932795.1 Candidatus Zixiibacteriota bacterium
AATAACTTTGATTCCGCGATCGTGCCCGTCGAGTCCGGGCTTAGCTAACAGTACTCTGATTTTTTTTGGTTTTTTTGGCATTGGTTCTTATCTCTGTTACAGATCATAATCTATCTGGTACAGCTCATGCGTCTCACGACACCTGCATGGCTGACCGGCTTTCAACATACTCCCCCCAGACCTCGCGGAGGATGTCGCATATCTCACCCACTGAAACATACGCCCGGGCACACTCAAGGATCGCCTCAAACGTGTTGCCGTCGCCTTCGGCTGTTTGCCGCAGCTTTGCCAGAGCGACGCGCACAGCCTCGTTATCCCTCTCCGCCTTGACCTTCTTCAGATACGCCACCTGGTCAATTTCCACCTGCCGGTCAATCCTGAGCACCGGTATTTCGAGTTCTTCACCTTCCATAATAAAATCATTCACCCCGACAATCTTGCGCTCCCCCCTCTCTATCTCCTGCTGGAACCGGTAGGCGGAGCGGGCAATCTCCCTCTGGAAGTAACCGTCCTCGATACAGGCGACCACACCACCGCCGCGCTCAATCTCCTCGAAAATCTTCTCCGCTTCGGCTTCCATCTGGTCGGTTAGCGACTCGACAAAATACGACCCCGCCAGCGGATCAACCGTGTTGGCGACGCCGGTTTCATAAGCGATGACCTGCTGTGTACGCAGAGCAATTAACAGCGCCTTCTCCGACGGCAGCGCCAGCGTCTCATCCATCGAATTGGTATGCAACGACTGCGTCCCGCCGAGCACACCCGAGAGCGCCTGAATAGCGGTGCGAACGATGTTGTTCTCCGGCTGTTGGGCGGTCAGGGAACAGCCGGCGGTCTGGGTGTGAAACCGGAGCAGCCAGCTTCGGGGACTTTTTGCTCCGTACTTGTTTCGCATCCGCCTGGCGTAGATGCGCCTCGCGGCGCGGTATTTGGCAATCTCCTCAAAGAAATCAGAGTGTGCGTTGAAAAAGAAAGAAAGGCGCGGCGCGAAATCATCTACGTTCTGGCCGTCGGCAATCGCCGCTTCGATATATGCAAAACCGTCGGCGAGCGTATACGCCAGCTCCTGCACCGCGGTCGCCCCCGCTTCACGGATGTGATAACCTGATATCGAGATAGTGTTCCACTGTGGCACGTGCTTTGTGCAGTAAGCCATCATGTCGGTAATCAGCCGGATCGATGGTTGGGGCGGAAAGATGAACTCCTTCTGGGCAATGTACTCCTTGAGGATATCGTTCTGAAGCGTCCCTCGTACCTGCTCAGACGGCACCCCCTGCTTTTCCGCCACCACCAGTAGCATGGCCAGGGCTATTGATGCCGTGGAGTTTATGGTCATCGAAACCGACACTTTGGACAGGTCGATATCACCGAAAATTATCTCCATATCCCCCAGTGTGTCAACCGCCACGCCGCACTTACCTACTTCCCCAAGAGAACGGGGATGGTCGGAGTCATAGCCCATCAGGGTCGGCAGGTCGAACGCTGTCGAAAGGCCGGTGCCACCCTGAGCCAGGATGTATTTGAAACGTACGTTCGTTTGTTTGGGTGTGCCCATACCCGCAAACTGCCGCATGGTCCACAACCTTGTCCGATACATCGTGTGGTGCACGCCACGGGTGTACGGATACTCACCGGGCAGACCAATCTGGTCAAAGTAATAGCTGTCCTCCTGGCCGTTGTTGATCGAGGCAGGAGTGTAGAGTTCATCGATATCGCGTCCGGAAATCGTAAAAAACCGGGGCATTGCCTTCCTTGAACGAAACTCCGATGCCGTTTTATCCCAACCGGCAAGTCTAGCCTTGAGCGTCTCAATGAATTTCTTACCAAACACAGGCGATAATCTCCTGTTCAAGATTGACAAATAACATAATACAACCTTCACCCAAAATCAAGCAATGGGAAGGGAAGCGTGCAACCCCGCTTCGCTATCAGGCCCTGTCGCGTTTGCCTGAGAGCACCGCCGACCAGTAATAACGTCGGTAAACCAGTTTCCTGATTTTGAAACGGGCACTGAATATCGACTCCAACTCGGGTCGTGAGAAGTAGTTCTTCAAAATAACAAACTCACGGCCATCATTCAGACAGCGTCTTTTGAAATTATTTCCATTTTCATCGGTCCTCACCGACTCATCCGGGTGGAACTCAGCCGGTGGATTGTTGTCGATCATCCAGATCAGACCATTTGACCCAAGACCCGCCGTCAGCACACCGAACAGCCGATCATACTCCTGTCGAGGATGGTGCGAGAACCAGAACCCCAGGGCTACAATATCGTAATTGCGCGGCTGGGTCGGCATGTTGTAAAGGTCAGCCTGGATAAACTGTACCGGTAATGCGTACTGCTTCTTTTTCGCCTCGCGGATCATCTCAGAGGACACGTCGACCGCCGTGATTCCGGCTGCTGTCTTTGCCATAACTCCTGTCCAGAAACCGGTGCCGCAGGCCAGATCAAGAACCGTCTTGCCGGCGACCAGACGCTCCAACCGCTCTGCCTCTTCACGCAGTTCTTCCCGCCGCTTGGGAACATCCCGGTAATAGGCCTGCTCATACTCCGGGGCACGAGCGCAGTAATATCGCATCATCTCATCGCTGTTCATACTCAACCGCCAGAACGGAAGCCAGATGGCGCCCGAGCTGTTCCGCCTCCTTCAGTTTGTTCGATTCCGACATTACTGAGCCGGCAACCAATCCGCGTGAGCGATAAATAAGAATCCCTTCGTTTATAACCTCCACCCACTTGAAAAAACCGGCTATGCATCTCCGGGCGCCCTCGAACCATCCCCCTTCGCTGCCCACCAGAACCATCGCACCAGGCCGCTTCCGTTTGATCAGCTTGATAAAATCATGATCGGAGTCAACATTGTCAAAATCGGGTGGGCGAAAACAGTTGCAGCGGTCGATAAGTGCTTTGGCCTGTGCCGAGATTGCGTCAAAATAGACTGGTGAACCCAACAGCAGGCAGTCGCACAGCGCCAGTTTGTCATAGAGTGCAGTTATATCATCATTGTAAAAGCAGAATTTCGGGGTGGGTGCTTTGCCGCACGACTGACAGGGAATAAACTCCAGGTCATTGAGCCTTACCAGGGTATGCTCAACCTGATGATCCTTCAAATGTGCCTGTATAGACGCCGCTACTTTCTGCAACAATATCTCCGTAGAACTGTTTTCTACCGGTGAGCCGGAGAGAGAAACGAGCTTAATCAATCTCGGTTCCCTCCTGTTCTTCCAGCCTGGCATACAGCTCGAGAATACTGTTTTCTACCTCCCGCTTGCGATGAGAGGCGGTCTCGAGTTTCTCCCAGTCATGCCTGGGAATGCCATGGGCGATATCATGTTCGATCCGGACCAGCTCCTTTTCCAGCTCAGCAATTCTCGTCCTGGTGGATTGAATATCTTTCTTATGAGCAGCTCGTCGTTTTGACTGCCGCTTGAAATCCTGATATGCCTGCTTGCGGCTGTCGTCTTTTACCCTGACCGTTGGCTGTGCTGCAACCATTTTCTGAGCGAACTCGCTATACTTCCCGACGAATGTGCGGGCATACCCTTCATTAAGGTAGATAATGTGATCCACTACCCGCTCGAGGAAATACCGGTCGTGGCTGACAATCAGACAGCTACCATCGTACTCGATCAGGGCCAACTCCAGCGCCTCACGGGCGTCCATATCCAGATGGTTGGTCGGCTCATCAAGAATCACCAGGTTGGCGGGGTGATAGAGCAATCGGGCAAGGCAGAGTTTTGTTTTCTCGCCACCGGAGAGCGCGGCCACCATTTTGAACACATCCTCACCGGTGAAACCAAAGCGAGCCAGAAAGGATCGCATGGTCCCGACCTCAGCGCCCGGATCAACCTCCCAGATATGATCCAGCACGGCGGCGTTCTCATCGAGATCGGAAAGCTCCTGGTCAAAATAGGCGACCTCCACCCTGTTTCCCAAAGCGATTTTCCCTTCCACAGGTTCAAGTTCACCGATGAGCGCTTTGAGTAAAGTAGACTTTCCCGAACCGTTGCGCCCGATTAATCCGAACTTGTCGCCACGATACACATCGAAACCAACTTCCTTCAGCACGATACGGTTCCCGTAACCGAGCCAGACATCCTCAACCGACAGGACATGAGCGTATGAGCGGCCGGACGATCGCACTTTGATAGCCGGTCCCTTGCCGTCTGTCCTGGGTGGAGGCAGGCGTTTGATGCGACTAAGGTACTTCAAACGCGACTGGGCCTGTTTTGTTTTCTGTCCGGCCATGTGGCGATGAATAAAATCCTCTATCCGTTTGATCTCCTCCCGCTGGTGTCGGTAGTGGTGTTCCGCCAGTCGCCGCCGATCTGTCCGTTCACGGAGATAACGTTCAAAACCACCGCTGTACATGTCAAGTTTGCCATGCCCAAGCTCCCAGATTCGGGTAACCGTCACGTCCAGAAACGCCCGGTCGTGCGAAACGATCACACAGGCCTTACCAAGCTTGGCCAGATACTCTTCGAGCCAGGTCGTGGACTCAATATCAAGGTGGTTAGTAGGCTCATCCAGAAGAAGCAGATTCCCCTTGCCGGCCAGGAGGCGTGCCAGCCCGGCCCGGTTCTTCTCCCCGCCGGAGAAGTTCTTAATGCGGTCCTGGTAGCGGTCTTTTTCAAAGCCGAGACCAAGAAGAATCACGTTGATCTCATTCTCGAACTCAAAACCACCCTCCCTTTCGAATTGCTGTAGTCGAACACCCAGCCTGGTCAGGCATTCATCATCGTGGGGGTTACGGGCAAGTTGCTCCTCAAGCTCCCGAATCTCCCGGCGTGTTGAGAGGAGGTCTCGGCGAGCGTCGGCGACAAATTCAAAAAGCGTCAAGTCCAGATAGTCAGTTTTCTCCTGCTCCACATAATCGATCCGGCACAACCGGGACCGGTTGATCACTCCGGAGTCAACATCCTGCTTGCCGGCCAGGATTTCAAGGAGGGTCGTTTTGCCGGTACCGTTCCTGCCGATCAGCGCCACGCGTTCATGTTGCTGAAGGGTAAACGAGATCTGCTCGAGGATAACCTGTTCATTGAACCGCTTCGATATCTTTTCAACCGCCAGAAGAGTCATCGCTCACTCCATGTCGGGCGAGCCCCGTCCCAGAATCATCTCCACGACCAGAAACAGGATAGCCAGCCAGAGAAAGATTTGCCAGAGTTCACGGCCGATGCGGTAAGCCGAGATTTCGTCTGACAGGGTGGCATCGGTGCCAAGCCACCGGTAATCTGAAGCTCCCAGGGCTGCGGCAAACTGGTCTGGATCAACCGAGGTCAGGTCACACTCGACCGGATTGATATTGACTGCAAACCGATCAATCTCACGGCCGTGGTAGCGCAAATGGTAGATACCCGCCCGGTCGGCCGGTTGCACGCGCACCACCAGCGTCCCGTGCTCTTCCTCCGGCGGAATATAAAAGGACGTGCTGTCAGGCGTGATCAACTCGACCGGATCTGTGACCGTACCCGTCAGAGACAGAGAGCGCGTGATATTCTCATCCGTGAAAAGACACACCTCCAGACTGGAGAGATCAGAAGCAAGGTATTCCGCGATCCGCGAAATCATCGGAACAAAAAAGCCATGCGACACGAGATCCGTATAATAGGGTGCCATTGGGCCGGTAAACGTGAGCACCTTACCGGAACCGTAGCTCGATTCCACCAACGCCGGACGATCCCCGGTGAAACGGATAAGCGTGCGGGCGTCACCAGTCACGTGCATCCGGGGCAGGGTAAAGAATTTTATCTGGGGTGGCCTGTCCGCCTCGAAGTCAAAGACAGAGAAGACCGGATGGTTCAGGTCCACAGACTGCAGGGTATAATACCCCGCTCGTGTAAACGTCTGTTTAACCGGCTCATCGTACAGAATACCTGTAACATCCGACCAGGTTCGGTTGAAATTCTCAATGTCGGTCGCACCGCCAAAACTGACAAACAGTGCCTTTCCCCGTTTGACGTGGTTCTTGATACGGACGACGTGAGAACTGTTAAGCGCGGGGGCACCAGCGAGCAGGAAAACATCGTAGTCACGCAGATTCACACCCGTCAACTGCTGCGGAGTCGCTTCTTTGACCGACCAGTACTGCTGAATATCCGGGTTAGGTACCAGAGCCAGCTTCATATAGTCTGCCGCCTCATCACCGTTGATGATCAGCACACCGAACTTGTCGGGGATACGAAAGCTGAAACAGTAACGATTATCCGCCAGGAACCGGTCGTCGGAAATCTCAACATAACCTGAGTGAAAACCAGTCTGGGAAACCATCTGCGTGAATCGAACGGTAGTCTCGGCACCACCGGCAATCTCGAACTCCTTCTGGGCTACCCGTCGGTCATCAAGGAAACAGGAGGCGATCAACTCAGTGCCGCGCTCAGGACCATAGTTTTTTATGGTCGCAGTCAGATCAAAATCATGACCCGGGAGAATAAGCTGACCGCCCAGATCAACAGAGACAATCCCCCGGTTCTCTGCTTCCTCAAGCGGCAGATCAACCAGGTACACCCTGGCGTCGATACCCCCGAACAACTCCTGATCCGGTAGAGAATGACGCTGCCGGTCGGTAACGATGTACATCTCACGGACCAGGTTATCTGCCCGGGAGAGCAAATCACCTGAACTTTCCAGCACCGTCTGCAGATCACCCTCTTTCCAACCAACCTGCACCTGTTCAAGTCGGTCCAGCGCCACCGCCGCCGACGCAAAAGTAGCAGTCCCAGTGGGCAGGTTTACCAGTGGCAACAGACATACCTGATCGGACTGACTGAAAGTCTCCAGAAGTTCCCGGGTGCGCCTGCGAGCGATCTCAAATAGCGAGCCGTCCGATACATAGCGACTCATTGAGGCCGAATTGTCGAGAAGTACAACCGCCGATACGGACGCATGCGAGCCGATCTCGCCTTCGGTGGCGGTCGGACGCGCGAAGGCCAGCACCACCATTAAGATGATAAGCATACGCAGAACCAACAGTAACCACTGACGGATTTTCAATCGCCTTACCTGCCGCCTCTGCATCGCTTTTAGGTGCCGCAACGATGAAAACTCGACCACCTTCACCCGCCTCCTTGAAAACAGATGTATGATGAGCGGAATTAACGCCGTCAGAGCAGCGAACAGAACGGTCGAGTTTAGAAAATTGAACATGTTCAGGGGGTATAGGGTGTTTTCAGGTATTCCTGCGCTTCCTGTTGGTGATAGTCAGCCGATGGCGAGGAGAGCACTGTCCCATAATACTGCCGGGCAGCCTCACGCTCACCACGAACATCAGCCAGTTTCCCGAGCCAGAGATTTATCATCCCAAGATAGAAGGGGCGCGTTTCCAGGTACCAGGCGGTCTGCAGATAATCCCCGGCCATCCCGGTATCTCCCAGGCCCAGATGAGCAATGCCGTTCCACATCTGCTGGCTGGCTGAGGGGGTATGGCTGTGAACTGTGCGATCTAGCATGTCTATGGCTTCTTTATAATAGTCCCTAGCCTGCGACCGCTCAGCCTCGCTCTTCGATTTCAACAGCAGGTTAGCCAGGATGATCCGGCTCTCCACCTGGGGACCCTCCGGTGTTGGGAAGGTGATGATGCCGATGAGAATATCCTTCGCTTGCTGCGTCTCGCCGCGAAAATGATGATTCAGCGCGATGTTGAAATCGATCAACTGATTGCTGGAGTCAAGGGACTTGGCTTTCAGTAAATCTGCCCGGGCATCCTCGTAGTAACTGTTCATCATCTTGTAACTGCCGAGCGACATCCAGGTGCTTCCCCGTGTCGAATCCACGCTCAGGAGTTGTTCCTGGAAACCGGTAGCGGCATAGTAGTCGCCATTGAAAAACATTGCCCGCACCAGATACGACAAAGCCGTTATGGAATCAGTCCGGCTTTCCGCCAGCGGCAGGAGCTCCCGCGAATACTCGGCCAGGAGATCGTATTCAAGGAGTGTTTCCGCCTCATCGGCATAATAACGAAGCTGCCGACTGGTGATCGTAACCGTGTCAATGTAGTTCAACCACTCCCGTTCCAGTTCTGCAATACCCTTGCCGTACACCCGTTCAATAGATGTACGCAGATTCAAATCATCGGCAATCCTGTAAAGCTCCAGAAAACTGTCGATCTTGTACTGGTCAACCAGGTAACGTACAAATGTCGCCGATGTTTTGTCCGCCAGTGTTGGATCGGCCTGATAATACTGATAGCTGTCCAGAAACGTGTCGAGTGGCAGCGTCTTTCCTGTACGATGAAGCTTTTTCATTTCGTAGATGGCCAGCGACAGATAACCGGCGTACCCCTCGGACAGAAAGGCCGGGGCGTAGCCATAGTTTCGGAGGATCGACGCCTGCAGGATAAGAAACGGATGGGTCGAATTATAGGACTTGCTGTATACGGCAAACATAGCGCTGCGAGTCGGGTCCACCATCATGCCAAAGCGACGGTCCCAGATCACGGAATGGATGGCACAGGGACACAGGTATAAGGCGTACTTGCCGGGAAGCGTGAACCTGTTCAATTCCTTGAATCGCCGGTATACTTCCTCCATCAACCCTTTCACCGAGTTCCAGTAATAGTCCCCGTAAGTATTTGGCACGAAGTAGATGTCAAGATGGGCCGACGGATCAAACCTGAAATCCTCATCGCTCGAATGCGTATAACCGCAGAATGTGGTATCAATGTCCAACCGCCGCAGCGGCAGAATCTCCAGGCTGTATTCGGCTGATCCCTTACCCTGAATACCTTTCAGCCGGGCAGGCAGGCCATACTCTACCCGGAAACTCCTGGAATAGTTACTGGCCGGCTGCCCCAACGTGACAACATGCACCATAAAAGTGGTGCCGCTGCTGTCAACTGCAGCAATCTCCATATCCAACGAGAAAGCAACCAGAAAACCAATAGCGGAAATACCTTTTACCAGACGAGCTGTATCCGAATAAAGGAGCACGTCCTTACCATTGTCGTGGTCATACTGCCGGACGGAGAAAACACATTCCAGTCCGTCAACGGCAGCGACGGAACCTGTCAGCAGCAAGCTGCCCGTCAGCAAGATAACCAGGATTCTTGACATGCCCTATTATACCTTTCAGGCTGGAAAACAGCTACGATATCTTTGTAATCCGGTCAGCCTTCCACCAGGCTTAACCGGCCGTCGCGCAAAACCGGCAAGACCGGCATGGAAACTATTTCGGTGGCTACACGCATATCTCCGCCAAATCCGATCGTCTCCAGAAACCGACCATGTTCACCCTGTTCAATGGTCCGTCCGAACGGGACTGGGGCGAGAAAGAGATCAATCAGCATACAGTTTGACCTCAGCGGTGAGAGGCATCCTTGTAGAACGGCGGTTTTACAACAATGGCCGGGTACCGGCGTCCACGAATCTCTATCTCCACTCTCGAACCGCTCTTCGCCTTCGCGCGCGGCACATATCCCAGCGCAATCGGTTTCTTCAGGGAAGGAGAAAAGGTGCCGGATGTTACCTTCCCGATTACTTCATCGCTGTCATAGATATCATACCCGTGGCGGGGAAAGGCCCTGCCCTCCACCTCCAGACAAACCAGCCGACGGACAGGTTTCTCCTGCTTCTGCCGAGCAACAACTTCTTTGCCGATGAAATCTTTATCCAGATCAACAATCCAGCTCAAACCGGCTTCAACAGGCGTGGTGGTCTGGTCAATATCATTCCCGTAAAGCGCCATCTTCATTTCCAGACGCAGCGTATCTCTGGCCCCCAGGCCAATCAGGCGCATGTCGTATCTCTCCCCCGCTTTCGTAACGGCACACCACAGCTTTTCGCAGCGCTCGGCAGGAATATACAATTCAAAACCGTCCTCACCGGTATAACCGGTACGCGAAAACAGAATCGGCACTCCCCCGACCTCAGCCGTTACCGAAGTGTAGTACCCCATACTATCCAGATCATAATCCGTCAATCCGGCCATCACCTTCTGGGCGTTTGGTCCTTGAATCGCTAGGAGTCCGGTTTCAAGAGAACGGTCAATCAATTTGACATCACCCTCCAGATGAGACAAAAGCCACTCATAATCCTTCTTCGTGTTTGCGGCGTTGACGATCAGAAGATAACGATCCTCCAGACAGTAAATGAGCAGATCATCAACTATGCCACCATCAGGATAGGTCATGCACGAATACTGGATATGACCCGGCGTCAGGGCCCCCACATTGTTAGTGGTGGTTTTCTGCAGAAAT
>JAOZPL010000339.1 GCA_029932795.1 Candidatus Zixiibacteriota bacterium
AGGCTTTTTGCGTGATTGTGTTGATGAGTTTCACATACAATATCGGAGTTGGTATCACCGCCGGTTTTGTGGTATATCCACTGATGAAGATTTTCGCAGGTCGGGTGCGCGAGGTACCGGCTGGCCTGTGGGTGCTGGCGGCGATGTCGGCGCTGTTTTTTATGTTTTATCCGTATTAGGTCTTGTGCTTCGGTTGAGAGGCGCAGCTCAGGCTGGGATGCTTAATGTTAAGGCATTGAAACTGATTGGCGAGCAGCCGGAAGTATTGTTTGTTTCAGGTATGATGGCAAGAACTAAAGAAAACGTCGCTTTCCTGTTCACATTGGCTTTGACCGTAAGTGTCGCCTTGGAATGTACCAGTGCATCTGATCCTGACTCTTCGTTTGCCGCCGCACGTAAGGAGATGGTCCAGAAGCAGATTGTGGCGAGAGGTATCACCAGCGAGCGGCTGCTGCGGGTGCTCAACAAAGTAGAGCGACACAAGTTTGTCGATAAAGGGCTGCGACGGTTAGCTTACAGTGACTTTCCACTGCCAATTGAAGCAGGACAGACAATTTCACAGCCGTACATAGTCGCTCTGATGACGGACCTTCTGGAGTTGAAGGGGGACGAGAAGGTTCTCGAAATCGGCACCGGGTCGGGGTATCAGGCGGCTATCCTGGGTGAACTGGCCGCAGAGGTCTACACGATTGAAATCATTGACACGCTGGCAAAGAATGCGGAGCAGCGCCTCAAGGAGCTTGGGTACAAAAACATCACTGTCCGTGTCGGCGACGGCTTTCAGGGCTGGAAGGAGGAAGCGCCGTTCGACTGTATTATTGTCACCTGTGCTCCAGCAGAGATACCACAGCCGCTGCTGGACCAGTTGGCTGACAGCGGCAGGCTGGTAATTCCGGTCGGCACTGACTGGCAGGAATTGATCCTGGTCAGAAAGAATGACGGTGAACTGACGAGAACAAGAATTGCTCCGGTCAGGTTTGTGCCCATGACGGGTGAAAGCGAGAAGCACAGGTGAGACCAATCATCATTATCCTTGCACTCATGGTAAGACCTGAAGTTGCCGGTAAAATTAATGGCATCAGGTGTTTGACCGTCCTATAATGCTCTGTCGGACATGAATGCCAAAGAGAATAACTCTCGCCAGAGGAATCTAAAGCAGACAATTGGTCTCTTGACCGGGCCGATTGTGGCGCTAATTATCCTGCTTTTCTGCGATCTCGTTCCGGGCAGCCCGGTCGTGACGCACACAGCGGCAGTGGCGGCGCTGATGGCGATCTGGTGGATCACCGAGGCCATCCCGATTCCGGCTACTGCTCTTCTGCCGGTGGCGCTCTTCCCCCTGCTGGGAATCATGAAAGGCAAGGAAGTCGCCAGCACCTATTACAACCATATCATCTTTCTTTTCATAGGTGGCTTTATCATGGCGCTGGCGATGCAGAAGTGGAATCTGCACCGACGGATAGCGCTGAAAATCATGCTTCTGATCGGCGCCAGCCCGAGACGAATTATACTCGGCTTTATGGCGGCGACGGCGTTCCTGTCGATGTGGATATCTAATACCGCCACTACTATGATGATGGTCCCGATTGCTATGGCTATCATCATCAAACTAAAGGAAAGCATTGCCGGCAGGGAGGTGTCCCGTTTCTCGGTTGGGCTTATGATCGGAATCGCGTATGCCGCCTCAATTGGAGGTGTGGCCACCTTGATCGGCACCCCGCCCAATCTCTCGTTTACCAGGATATTCTCGATTTACTTTCCAAACGCTCCCGAGATTACGTTTGCCGACTGGTTTATGTTTGGTCTGCCGTGTAGCGCTGTCTTTCTCGGCATAGCCTGGCTCTTGCTGAGTCTGTTTTTTGTCCCGCGCGGAAAGGCAATGGTACCAGACGTGAACCTTTTCCGTGATGAGTACCGCCGTCTGGGCAGGATAACCTACGAGGAAAAGGTGGTGTTGTTTTTGTTCGTCCTGCTGGCGTTGCTGTGGCTTCTCAGAAGGGACATACCTGTCGGCTGGTTCACCATTCCAGGTTGGTCCGGTATCCTGCCGGTGCCGGCTTTCGTCGATGATGGTACGATTGCAATTGCAATCGCGATGTTACTCTTTCTCATCCCTTCTCGCAGCAAGCGCTATGCCAGACTAATGGACTGGGAGACTGCAACCAAACTGCACTGGGGAATTGTGATTCTTTTCGGAGGTGGATTCGCATTAGCCAGTGGGTTCAAGGAGTCAGGTCTCTCAGTCTGGTTTGCCGGGCAACTGACCGGGCTAAGCGGAGTCTCCCCCGTTTTCCTGGTAGCATCAGTATGCGCAATGTTGACTTTTCTCACCGAGTTAACTTCGAATACCGCCACCACTGAAATGGTGCTGCCACTGCTGGGGTCGCTGGCGGTAGCAATCAAAGTTAATCCTTTGCTTCTGATGATTCCCGCCACGCTCTCGGCCTCGTGCGCCTTCATGCTGCCGGTGGCGACACCGCCCAACGCTATTGTATTTGGCACCGGCGAAGTGAAGATGGCCGACATGATGCGGGTGGGGATAGTGATGAACCTTATTGGGGTTGTTCTGATCACAACCCTGATGTATCTTATCGGCGTGGCTGTTTTCGGCATCGACCTCGGGGA
>JAOZPL010000044.1:0-8155 GCA_029932795.1 Candidatus Zixiibacteriota bacterium
ACTCTTCGTCAGCTTCGGGTTGAGAACGAAGATGGAGATATCTATCTCAAGCTCGGTGATCTCCTGCCGGAGGTTGATGTTTCCCTTGTCGGTGATGATTCCAAACTGCGTCTGCGTGTTCCCCGCGATGTCGGTTTGAGGGTTTCCGGAACTGACCATTCGCGATACCTTGACAGGCTCGGTCTGATGGAGCGTAACGGGTCCTTCATTAACGAAGGTTATGACACTATGCAAAGCAGGATTGTGGTTGATCTCGACGACCGTTTTCGGTCACTCTCGATAGACGTGTATTGAGGCCTCTTTCTCCAGTCCTCCAGAAACCGGCCGACCTTTTTGTGGGCTGTCTGAGGAATGCGCTGGTTGGACTCCGGTCGACCTGAGAAGGGCAAGGCAGCTCATTTTCGGGTTGCCAGGGTTCTGTTGACAGCGTAGATTTTGGTGTCATGATACCGCCTAGATATCGACTCACCAAGTTCAGGAATAAAGTAATCGCGATTGATGGCCCGGCAGGTTCCGGCAAGTCAACTACCGCCAGGATTGTGGCTGCCCGTCTGGGTTACATCTACCTCGACACCGGCGCCATGTATCGGGCGCTTACGTACTTTGCGTCAACGCAGGGGGTTGAGCCATCCGATGGTGCCAGGTTAACGGCGTTGGCTTCAGGGTTATCGATCGAGTTTGAGACGCACGAAGACATCAACAGGGTCTCAATCAATGGGCAGGATGTGACCAACGAAATCCGTTCACCGGAGGTCACACAGCAGGTATCAGAAGTGTCCGCCCATAAGGATGTGCGTAAAGCGATGGTGGCCAAGCAACGAGAGATCGGCAGGAATGGTTCGATCGTCGCCGAAGGCAGGGACACCACGACCGTCGTGTTTCCTGACGCCCATGTCAAGGTCTATCTGGAGGCATCGGTGCGGGCGCGGGCGCAGCGGCGGTTGATTGATCTCGCCCGGATGGGGGTGGCAACTTCGGTAGAAGAGCAGATTGCGGAGCTTCAACGGCGCGACGCTATGGACTCCGGGCGCAAACATTCTCCCCTGACTAAGGCCAAGGACGCATACGTTGTGGACACAACCAATTGTACTATTGAAGAGCAGGTGGAGCGCGTCCTGTCATTGTTGAAAACTGTACTCAAGTGAAGTTGAAGATACTCTATCGCGCCGGCTGGCTTCTGTTCCGCATCATTTCCAAGCTGGTATTCCGGATAAAAGTGTCAGGGACGGAGCATCTACCCAAAGGCGGTGGCTTCATTGTTGCGGCTAACCACATATCATATTATGACCCCCCCCTGGTCGGTACATGGTCAAGGCGGGAGGTCTATTTCATGGCCAAACAGGAGCTGTTCAAGAGCAGACTCTTTGGACAGATTCTCCGGCGCGTGAATGCGATGCCCGTAAGACGTGGCAGGCTCGACCGTCAGGCGATGAAGCTGGCCCTGGAGAAGATAGAGCAGGGGTATGGGTTGACCATTTTCCCTGAGGGGACACGTTCAAAAGCCGGTGCCATGCTGGATCCAAAGCCGGGTATTGGCATGATTGCGCTTCGGGCGAAGCGCCCCATTGTTATCTGTTATCTCCATGGTTCCAATAGACTTAAGGACTGTTTTCTTGGAAGGGAAAGGCTGAGTATTACATACGGTGAGCCGATCCGGGCTGACTGGCTGGCATCGCTGCCACCAGAGAAAGAGAGTTATCTGCTTATCGCGCGTCGTGTGATGGAAGAAATCCTGAACCTCAAAAAGAAGGTCCTGGCCTCAAGTAATTGAGCGCTCCGGTCGAAAGTCTCACTAGTCTCGATTTTTCAGGAAAAAACGACTTGGAAAATCAGAGATATTGATTATACTGTCGCGCTCGCTTCGGAGCCATAAGGCTGCGAAAGTGACAAATCTGGCGGTTTTTCCTCTTTGGAAAAATTCAAAACCGCTGGATCGTGAAGGAGGTTTCTCTCGTCGAATGGTAGTTGACAAAAAAACTAAAGGCAAATCAACAAAAGCTGCAACCAAAACAAAATCCGCCCCCCCAACCAAAGCCAGAACCCGGGCCAAGAGCACAAGAAAAAGCAACATTATGACCAGGACGTCTAAGCGTAAGGTGACAACCCGAAAAAAGACGGCCAAGGTCAAAACCAAAATTACCGGGAAGGACATGCGAACCCAGGAAGCCACTGCTGTGGTGAAAGAGCAGGAGGGACCGCAGGAAATGGTGATGACCGCCCGGCGTCAGCGGGTGGTGGAGAAGGCCAAAGCCAGAGCCGAGGTATATGCCCCGGTTGTTTCTGAACCGGAGGTGGAAGCGGTTAAGATCACAGACGTTTCCGGTGTCGTGTACGATAAGGCTGTGTACGATGCGATGGTTGAGATGTATGATTCGACCATCAAAGACATTAAGGAAGGGGAGATTATTAAGGGCAAGGTGCTGGGTGTAACTATGGACGATGTCATTGTTGACGTCGGTTTCAAATCTGAGGGTATCATTCCGCTCGGTGAGTTCCCCAGACCGCTGAACATTGCCGTCGGGGATGCTATCGAAGTTTTCCTGGAGCAGATCGAGGATTCCAACGGTCAACTTGTCCTGTCTAAACAGAAAGCAGACTTCATGCGTGTCTGGGACAAGATCCGTGAGGTTCACGATGCCGGTGACACAATTGAAGGCCGCGTTTCTCGTCGCATCAAGGGCGGTGTGATAGTCGATATCATGGGTGTTGACGCCTTCCTGCCCGGATCACAGATATCGTTGCGACAGGTGCCTGACTTCGATGCCCTTATCGGGGAGACATTGACCCTCAAGGTCATCAAGCTCAATAAAAGCCGGCGCAACATCGTCGTGTCGCGCCGCGTGGTGCTTGAAGAAGAGCGCGAGGACATGCGTGACAAGCTTCTGGCTGAGATCGAAGTGGGGCAGGTCCGTAAAGGTACCGTTAAGAACATCACCGACTTCGGTGTCTTCGTTGACATGGGAGGAGTGGACGGGCTGCTGCATATCACAGACATGTCCTGGGGTCGGATTCGTCACCCTTCGGAGATGGTCTCACTGGGCCAGGACATTGACGTCAAGGTTCTTGATTTTGATGAAAAGACTTCGCGCATTTCGCTCGGTCTCAAGCAGATGACGCCCTACCCGTGGGAGAATATCGAGGAGAAGTATCCGGTCGGAAAGAAGGTTAACGGACGGGTGGTCTCGATTACCGATTACGGCGCGTTTGTCGAGCTGGAGAAGGGTATTGAGGGACTGATTCATATCTCCGAAATGTCCTGGACCCAGCATATCAAGCACCCTTCCAAGATCATGAACGTGAACGATCAGGTCGACGGCATCGTGCTTTCGGTGGATAAGGACAATGAGAAGATTTCACTGGGTATCAAGCAGATGGAACCGGATCCCTGGCTCACTATTGAGGACAGATACCCGATTAACAAGGTTGTCACCGGCAAAGTTCGCAACCTGACCGCGTTTGGTGCCTTTGTCGAGCTCGAAGAAGGGATCGACGGGCTGGTGCATATCTCCGATATGTCCTGGACTAAGCGAGTCCATCACCCCTCCGAGATTATGAAAAAGGGGGACGCACTGGATATCAAGGTTATCAAGGTTGACCATGACAACCGGCGCATTTCGCTTGGTTATAAGCAGCTTACCGAAGATCCCTGGCCGGAACTGGCCAAGAAACTGGCGGTCGGTACCGAATGCCTGGGGGTTATCACAAAAGTACTGGATCGCGGGGTTGTCGTGGACCTTGGTGACAATGTCGAAGGCTTTATCCCCACCGGACAACTGGCCGGCAAGGAGTTGACTGACCCGACCGATGTTTTCAAAGAGGGCGAACAACTGCCGCTTCAGGTGATCGAATTCGACAGAAACCAGCACAAGGTGGTACTGTCGGTTGTTGCTTACTACAAGAAGCGGGAGCGGGAGGAGTTCGAGAAGTATCTCGCCAAACACACGACCACGACAACTGACTCGATGGCTGAGGCGATGCCTAAAGAGGTGAAGGAGGCGGCAGTAGCTGCCCCTTCGGCTGAACCACTCTCACCGGAGGTACCTGTGCCTGACGTGAGTGTTCCCCAAACGGATTCAACCAAAACCGGGCAGGAAAACCAGGAGACGAGAGACGAAGAAACGACAGCAGGGGAAACAACTGTAGAGGAAATGACGGTGGAAGGAACAACAGGCGAGGAACCCACCGGTGTCGAGTCTGTGGATGAAGAGAAAGAAGAAGAGTAGCATACCTGCTCAGATAACCTGCAAGAGCAGCGGCTGCATAGCAGTCGCTGCTCTTTTGTGTGGCGATCAGCTTGTAGAATAGGTGGAATCCTGGTATGAGAACTGAATATGAAACACGAGTTGAACCTGTGAACCAGTTTAAGAAGTCGGGCACAGATCTTCATATTTTCGTTATATTATCCTAAATGCAGAAGACCAAACTCAAAAAGCTCGCCCTGCGGACAGTCGGATGTCGATTGAATCAGTATGAGACTGAGAAGATGGCCGCTGATCTGTATCCGTGTGGGTTCCGGCGGGTCAGGGATGGTGAAGAAGCCGACCTCTTCGTCATCAATACCTGTACAGTTACCCATCGAGCTGATTCCAGCAGTAGGAATATTATCAGACGTGCTATCCGGGAGAATCCGAATGCCTGCATTGTGGTGGCTGGCTGCTATGTCGATCGTGACCCGGAGAAGATCGCTGGTATGCAGGGGGTTGATATCCTGATTCGGAACTCTGAGAAACATCATCTCCGGGGCATCCTGTCGGAGTGTTTGCCGGACCTTTTCACTACCAAACCAGATGAGAGTTGTTCACAGACGATTGCTGACTTTTTCGATTACAATCGAGCCTGGCTTAAGATCTCCGATGGCTGCAATCAGAGATGTGCGTTCTGCATCCTTCCAGCAGTGAGAGGCAATCTAATGAATCGCCCGGCTATCGAGGTCATCGAGGAAATCAATGGGTTGGTCGACCGCGGGTTCAACGAGGTTGTACTGACCGGCCTCAATATTGGATACTATAGAGATCAAAGAGCCGTGCCGCAGGTGAGAAATCTTGCCGCTCTCTGCCGAGTCATTCTTGAGCGAACCGACCTCGGAAGGCTTCGCATCTCGTCCATCGAGCCACAGACGATCAGTGACGAACTGGTACGGGTGTGTGTTGAGTCCAACGGTCGGATCTGCCGACATTTCCATACGGCGCTACAATCCGGATCGTCTCGAATTCTCAAGTTGATGCGTCGGCCTTATGATAAGGATGGTTACCTTCGGCGTCTGGCTACTGTCAAAGAGGCTGTGCCGGAGACTATCATTGGTGCCGACGTGATAGTCGGTTTCCCGGGAGAAAGCGACGCGGACTTCCGGGAGACGCGCCGAGTGGCCGAGTCCGGACTTATTGACTATCTGCATGTGTTTAGTTATTCAGACCGGCCCGGAACGTCGGCCTGCGGACTCCACAACAAAGTCAGATCGGATGTAATTAAAGAGCGTAACGCCGTTCTCACATGGGTTTCGGACGAACTTCGCACCAGATCACATCATCGTCAGGTTGGCCTGACACTTGAGGTAATCGCCGAACACAAACAGAAGGGAAAAGGCTTCTACTGGGGCATATCCGACAATTACATCAGGGTTAAACTGCCGGACGGTTACGAAGGTGGAAGGCAGATTGTAAAGGTGAAAGTTACATCGGCCTGCGATCAGTATGTAGAAGGACGTATCGTTTCTTAAAGCTACTCTGGACAGCATGCCAATGCTGGTTGGGCAGTCCGTTGGTCACTGCCGCGAGCAAATGTCATTAATGCCCTTTACGTACTATCAGAAAGGAGCAATATGACCTTTCAATTCAAAGTAATTGTTTTCATAGTTGCGTCGGCAGGAATTGCTTGGATATCGCGAACCTCGTTGCGAAGTTTTCGTTACCATGGATTCTACCGTTTCTTCGCCTTTGAATCAAATTTGGCCCTAATTCTGTTAAACCTCGATTATTGGTTTGATGAACCGTTTAGTACCCATCAGATAATTTCCTGGCTTTTGCTAATCATCTCTTTGGTTTTGGTTATTCACGGAGTTCAGTCATTGCGTATGGTGGGAAAACCAGACAGCAAGCGTAATGACGCGTCGTTGATAGGCATAGAAAAGACAACGGAGTTGTTGACGGTGGGGGCTTATCGCTACATTAGGCATCCGCTCTATAGTTCGTTGTTATTTCTGGCCTGGGGAGTATTTTTCAAACACATCTCCTTGGTAAATGTTTCTTTAACTGGAGTTACTACTTTTTTTCTTACAATGACTGCAAAGAGAGAAGAAGTTGAGAACATTCGCTTCTTTGGTGCTGCCTATCAACGATATATGAAACATACCAAGATGTTTATACCTTTCTTCTTTTAAGAAGGTTATGAAGCATTATGATTTGTCCGTGTTGCTCCACCAGCGCGTCCATCCGATTGCGCTCATCCGTCGCTCGCGTATCGGGAGCGTTTTGCGTTTGTGGTGGGTGCTGTAGCGGATATTGTTTTTATAAGCACTGGCGCGGCGAGTGATGCATGTACTGTTGGTAAGCTGACAGACGGCTGAACATTCCTTTCCCACTCCATTGGAAAAAACTTCTCAACCGCCCGGACTCGACCGGTCTGTCGGGACCCGGTCGGTTCCCATAACTCCCTTTTATAACATCAGTTATCGTACTCTCTAAGGCGGTGGCATGGGGGTTGCTCTGCCATGCGATGGAGGAACTCCATCTATTCGGAGAGTATGATGGCAGATGAAAAAAAACAACAGAATGGTGCGGAGCAGTCGTCTGAATCAGGCGATCAGAACACAAAGACGAAATCTCGCGGCATCATGAAGCTGATCATCTTTGGCGCGGCTGGACTCGTGTTGATTGCACTGGTTATGGTAGGCACGCTGTTTCTTCTCGGAACTGGTGAAGATGCAACGTCGGCGTCACCCGAGACGAACACGGACACACATGGGAGCATCCAGGGTCATGTCGATGGAACGGGTGAAGATTCCCTTGCGGCGCTCCTTGATCAGGATGCCGGCGTTCTGGAAGACCTCATGAGCGATCTGGAGTTCCTCGATTATCAGCCTGACCCCTCGGAACTCGGGGAAGAAGCAGACGGGATGTCGGCTGAGGATTCGGCGAATGCCGCCAACTGGCTGGAAGCTGAGAAAGCAAGGTTGGTCGAGAAGGAAAAGGAACTGAGTACACGCGAAAAAGAGCTCAATAACCTCGATAAGAAACTTTCTCAGAAGCTTCTGAAACTCGAACAGGCGGAGTCGACGCGTATCAGCAATCTGGCCCGACTGTATGACGGTATGGAGGCAATGGCTGTAGCTAAGCTAATGGCCAACCTGGATGATGAAACGGTAGTGGCAATCCTGCCACGGATGAAGCAGAAAAACGCCTCGCAGGTGTTGTCATTGTTGCCGGCCAAACGGGCTGCGAGACTTTCCAAACAAATGATTACAATAGCGGAAAAATAATGGTGCCATCAGAGAACAACATCCTGAACCTGTTACTCGGAGCCGCCAAGACCGCTGGTGGCAAAGATCTGCATGGCTTGGTAACGGAGCCCAATCCGGGTGGAGAGCTGTTCGAGGATATATTTGGACTGTTCATCACCGGCAACACCGGGCAGTCTGGTCAGAATCTGAATGGCCCTGATCTTGCTCCTGAGGTTGGAACAGCAACGCCGGGTTATCAGCAGGCTGGCCCCAAGGCCATGCCGGATAATGCGTTGTCAGTTCTCTGGCCGGAGCAGGCGGTGGTTGCCAACCCCAATCTGGCAGAGTTGGTCAATTCTCAATCTGTTCGGATCGAACCGGGGGCCTACAAGATTCTCAATGCGCATGTTACGGAGGGCAGGCTGGAGCTTGAGTTGCAGGCGGCTGAGGGCAAGTTGCAATTGATCAAGGTCTCCCTGCCGGTTGAGTTGCTCAGGGCAGGGGTGCAGAGGCCCGGGATAACTGACTCCGGTGAGCACATGGTCAGGTTTGACGAACTGGCAACACAGCTCAACCTGAAAACAATTGAGATAAGCTCTGCTGCCAGGGATCGAGTCGGGAGTGCGACGACAGATCAAGCTCATGTAAAGATTGTAGCTGAGAATGCCGGTAACGAGATTGTCATCAGGTGCAATCTGGCAAAACGGGAGATCAACGCAA
>JAOZPL010000044.1:8165-10158 GCA_029932795.1 Candidatus Zixiibacteriota bacterium
CCGGGTGATGATGCGAAACAGGGCCTGCCGTCACGCACTTCGTCAGGTTCTTCGGCAGCTGGAAAGTCGTTACACCAATGGAGTGCCGAGTTCTCGTGGGTCGATAGGCTAAACCGTATGAGACTGACCGAGCAGAACGACCTGGGCCGGGGCGTGGTCAATCTTGACCTGGAGAAACTTGGCGTGCCAATGCGCTTCTCCGATGGCAAACTGCACTCGGTGAGCACCCGCTTCCACCTGCCGGATAATGCCGCCCAGATACTCAGACCGAACGGCGAATCTATTCTGCTTCGGATTGAGCCTGACCATCTCGGGCCGGCCCGACTGCATCTGACTATGCGCGGCCAGATGCTCAGCGCTCGGGTGGTAGTCGAAACGGTGCAAGCCGGCGCTGCTGTTGAGGGATCGCTCGACCAATTGACCGAACAGCTTCTACGGGCGGGCATTAGTGTGGATCACATTGAGGTCATGGTAGATGGGGGTGAACAGGGCAATCAGTTCTTTGATCGAAACCCTGTCTGGCATCGCGCCAGATACCCTGGCCGGCTGAACGATAAAACCCTGAATCTTGAACAAGTGTCACCATCACCGGTCATCGTCCGGCAACCGGTCGAATACGTGAACCGGTATGGTGTCAACCTGCTCGCATAGGAGTTGAGTCATGTCAATCATATCACCAGTAGCGACGGATGCCAGCGGCAACCCGAAACAGACGGGCTCAATGCAGACACTGGACAAAAACGACTTCCTGCAACTGCTGGTTACCAAGTTACAGCATCAGGACCCGTTAAAACCGATGGATGACCAGGATTTCATCGCCCAGTTAGCGCAGTTCTCTTCTCTGGAACAAATGTACAACATCGCTGAAGGTATACAGACTTCGAACCAATGGGATTTTCTCCAGATGCAGTCCATGAACAACGTCATGGCGGCCGGGTTTATCGGTCGCGAAATCAAGGCGGAATTCAACGGTGTCTATGTGGATAAGGACAACGAGCCTAAGATTTCGTTCACAACGGATCGTTATGCCGATGAGATCGAGTTTGAAATCCGGGATGCCGGGGGTGACTTGGTTCGGCGGTTGAAGGTGGAAGACATGGAGCCAGGCAGCGGCAGCGTGAAGTGGGATGGTAAAGACGAACAGGGGAACCGGGTAGAAGAGGGTTACTATACGGTCTCGTCGACCGCCGTTACCGGGACAGGCAGCAGTTTTTCGCCGCAGCTGGCGCTCATCGGGACGGTTTCGACCGTCATTTACCGTGACGGCGCGGCCTACCTGATTGTGGATGGTACCGAGGTGGCGCTTGGTGATGTTACTGCTATTGCCGAACCGGGTTCGTTGAGCGAGGACAAGTAGCCTTGGCGGTCAACAAAGGGAAGTGAACCAGTGAACAATGCGATGAAAATAAACAATTACCAGCGTCCGGTCGATCTGCTGGCTATCGCTCAGCGTGGAAAAGCAGCGACTGAAACCCAGAAAGGCAATGGAGAATCGTTCCGGGAGATGTTCTCACGGGAGCTGGCCGAACAAAGATCGGTGGTGTTCTCCAGACATGCTTCGCAGCGGCTGTTCTCGCGCGGTCTTGAACTCACTGACGACAGACTGAACCGGATTGCAGATGCTATGGACAAGGCGGCGCAGAAAGGTTCTAAAGAGACACTTATCCTGACTGATGATGCGGCGCTGGTGGTCTCGGTTGAAAACCGCACGGTTGTGACGGCATTTGACCGCGAGAACCTGCGCGAGGGGATCATAACGTCAATAGACTCGGCGGTCATAATCTAATGGTAAGAAATAAAACAGCAAATAATGTAACCAACCTTCAAGGTCGGACCCCATGTGAGATGGGGAGGCCTTGCTGACAGGCAAGGAGGTAACCAAGCTATGATGGCATCACTGTTCGCCAGCGTGTCTGGTTTGAAGAACCACCAGACAAAGATGAACGTGATTGGCGACAACATCGCCAACGTCAACACGATCGGCTACAAGCCG
>JAOZPL010000045.1 GCA_029932795.1 Candidatus Zixiibacteriota bacterium
GGCGTGATAACAACGGCCGTCCTCAAACTGTACCTGACCCAGCATCAGAACTATCTAACCCAGGATGACATCACAACTATACAGCAAAACGCCCGAGCATCGATCGATGAGTTGACGCGCCAGATCCGTATGGCCGGACACCAGCTCCCGGCCGGCCTTCAGGCGATCGAAGCATCCAACACCAATCCGGATACAATTACGATCACGTACCACACCTCCGGGTGCGACACCCACCTGTCGGCCAAAATGCCGCAGCCATCGGCAGAGCTTAAGTGTGGAACCGACGTCTCTTGCTTTAACGACGGCCAGTGGGTTTATATTTTCGACCCCGACTCCGGCGGTGGCGAATGGTTTGAGATTACACACGTACAAACCGGGTCAAACCACCTGCAGCACAACACAATGGTATTGTCCAAGGCGTACGACGCCAATGCCATCATCCTGGCCATGGAACAGATGAAGTTCTTCGTTGACAGCACGACCGATCAGGACCATCCGAGATTGATGGTCCAGCCGATTGGCCAGAGTCCTCGTATCTACGCCGACAACATTGTTGACCTGCAATTTCAGTATCGTTTAACGACCGGCAACATTGTGGATGAGCCGGTTCTGGCAGAGGATATTCGCGAGGTGATAATCATGGTAACTGCCAGATCGGATCAGCCTGATCCGGAAAACCCACAGAGGCCCTATCGGATGAGGACTTATACCTCATCGGTCAACCTAAGAAATGTTGGCGTATAGCAGGAGGTGAGCGATGAAATCCGAATACCTTCGGTCAGAAAACGGTTTTGCCGCCTTAATCGCCCTAATCATGGTTGGTATGCTGACCCTGATTGGCCTGGCCGCTCTTTCCACATCGGAAGACGAAGTCCAGATTGCCGGTAATGAGCTGCAGGAGATGCGAGCCTTTTATGCCGCGGAAGCAGGCCTGGAACGGGCTGCTACAGCCGTACAAGTACAGTATGAGATTACGGGCGTGCCACCGACAGTCATGCCGCAGGGTACCGATTCACTGAACAACTGCCTTGTTACCTACTCGACCGTTGACAATGGTCCGGCAGTTCAGAAGCCACTGTCAATTGGTCCCCTGGCTGGCCTGCATGCACTGGTCAAATCCTTCAGCATAACGTCGTTGGCAACCAACTCGATCGACCGAGCCAAAGTTCAGATATCCCAGACTTTTGAGACGGCGCTGGTTCCGATTTTTCAATTTGCAGTTTTCTACAACAACGACCTGGAGATCGCACCCGGTCCGGATATGACCCTGATTGGGCGCGTCCACACAAACGGTAACATGTACCTGCAAGCTAACCTCATTCTCAAGATGGCTAGTTACGTGACAGCCGCCGGAAGCATATTCCACGGCCGCAAAGGCCCCGGCGGAGTCGGCACCGGTGACGTTCAGATTAAGGACGCCTACGGCAACTACGTGTCAATGCAGGAGGGTTCCGGCTGGCTGGATGCTACGGACGCCCACTGGTATGATTCCTCCGTCGCCCGCTGGCAGGGGCGGGTGCAGGATGCTGCCCATGGCCAGCCGGCCTTGAACCTGCCGCTGACAACTGCGGGAGGTGATCCGCATGACATTGTCGAACGTGCGGCTGGCAACCCCGATTCCTATGAGAATAAAGCCACATTGAAGATTATCGACGGTCAGGCCTTTAAATACACCGGTGGGGTGTGGGTGGATGTCACCGCCGACATGACCGCCAAGGGAATCATTACCTATGCCGCCGACCAGTTCTACGACGGTCGTGAAGGTGAGTGGGTTGATGTCGTGGAATTCGATATTGAAAAAATGTACGACGAAAATTACGAACCCTCAAACGGTATCTTGTATGTCTCTGAGCAGGTCAGCGGCGGAGATTTCCCGGCTCTCAGGCTGAACAACGCCTCCACACTGGATGATCCCCTAACCATTGTGTGCGAAAACCCTGTCTATACCAATGGCAATTTCAACTCGGTGAATAAGAAACCGGCTGCGATTATGGGTGACGCCGTGACATTCTTGTCAGGTTCCTGGAATGACACTCTCAGTTCCGGGTCCAAGAACAATAGAATCGCTGTAAACACGACCGTCAACGCCTCCATCATCACCGGCAACGTGGAGACCACCACCAGCGATTACAGTGGTGGCTTTGAGAACCTTCCCCGATTCCTTGAGAAATGGACCAATATACAGTTCAACTGGTCCGGGTCGATGATCAACCTGTGGACCTCGATACAGGCCAACGGCACCTGGAACGGTACCTACTACTCACCGCCGATTCGTAACTGGCAATACGATACCGACCTTGACGACCCGAACAATCTCCCGCCAGAGACGCCGGTAATACGAATTTTCCAGCGCACCGGCTGGCAACAGCAGTTTGTCGGCTACACCAACTAGGCTGCAAAAAAACCCGCCATCAAGGCGGGTTTTTTTACAATCCAAATAAACCCCCTATTCGATCTCAATGTCAAACGGCATCCGGGTCAATAAATACTCGTCACCGGACATACCAAAATCCCCGGTAAGCAGGCTCTCAACCGGTCTGCCGGAACTGAATAACCGGGTCATCCACATAAGGAATCCACGGCCGGGTAAAATAAAGAGCGGTTTTTTTTCAGGATAGATGGCGATCCGATAATCCTCCAGCCTCAGTCTCTCTGCCGCAAAATCCAGAGACCTTTTTACTCCGCCAAGTTCGTCAACCAGACCATTGGCTAACGCCTCACGACCGGTCCAGATCTTTCCGTGTCCAAGGGTGTCCACGGAGTCAGTCGAGAGAGAACGATTGTCAGCCACCAG
Source organism: Candidatus Zixiibacteriota bacterium (assembly GCA_029932795.1). Lineage (GTDB taxonomy): Bacteria > Zixibacteria > MSB-5A5 > GN15 > FEB-12 > JAOZPL01. The sequence goes on from JAOZPL010000045.1 coordinate 2,795, forward strand.
CTGCACAAAATGATCATAGAAAGCCTTGAGATGCGAACGATGCTTGATTCGTTCATCATCGGAAAACGGACGTATGCTGCTCAACATCCCGGCGTGTCTCCCCCGGGTATAAAGCTCCTTGCCCAACTCAATTTTCCTGTAGAACTCACTGAAATCAGCCTTCCCGCCGTAGATGCCTATCGAGCCGGTAATGGTAGCCGGGTCGGCAAAAACCCTCTGGGCAGGCATGCCGATATAATATCCACCTGATGCCGCTACATTTCCCATCGACACCACCAGCGGCTTTTCCTGTGACAGAACATGAGCCTGGTGATATATCTCGTCACTGGCCAGCGCGGAACCTCCGGGAGAGTTTATCCTGAGAACAGTTCCCCTGACGTCCGGATTGAGGCGGGCTTGCTCAAAGGCTCTTCTCATCTTCCCGGGTGTAACATCACCGGGGATTCCCAGCGGTGATATATCACCACTGCCGGAAGTTATCTCCCCATCAGCGACCACGAGCGCCAGGACGGGGCTGGGTGGCCAGCCATCGTTGAGCAGTGTGTCGGCCAGATAGCGCCGAAACGAGATCTCCGGCATCGGCCTCAGATAGTCTTTAGTCAGCCTGTCCCGGTAGCTGAGTCCATCGACCAGCCCGGACTCCAGAGCTTCCGCAGAGGTGTACGGCCCATTGTCAACAATCGTCCTGACCGAACCGACCGGGATATGCCGGCCGTCCGCGATGGCGATGACAAACTGGTCGTACAGATCGTCAAGAATCCGGTTGATCTGCTGCCGGTTTTCCTCACTGGCGGCTGTGCGGGTGTATTTCTCAGCCGCCGTCTTATACTCGCCGATCCTTATCAAATCAATCTTCACTCCCAGTTTCTCCAGCGTGCCGGCGTAAAACGTCAGCTCGGCCCGAAGACCGACCAGCTGGAGTTGGCTTACCGGTGGAATGAGTATCTCATCAGCAACCGTGGCGACGTAATAGGACAGATTATCCGGCGAATCGAGATGACAGACAATTCTCTTGCCATGTTCTTTGAAACAGGCTAACGCTTCCCGGAGCTCCTGCGCCCGGCCAAAGCCCAATGACAGCCGCCCGAGGGTGAGAACAATTTCGCTAATGGACGGGTCTTCGGCAGCCCGATGGACAACCGTGATGAGCTTGACAAACGGTACCCGCTTGCGTCCGAATACCGGTTGCGGCGGATTCTCCGCCACTCGGCCGCCGACACTCAACGCCAGACGCCTCCGGCGCTCCGGTATCAGCGACGGTTGCCTGAGACTGGTCACTCCGACAAACGCAGTCGTGCGCCCGCCGTGCCCGTTCTTGTCAAAATGGCTCTTATGCCCGACAAAATACTTGAGCAGGTTCGCTCTCAACCCGACCTGGAAATTCCTGTCCGAATCAATATACCCGTTAACAAACAGGCCGGGGGTCGGGATAAACTCAACATGATAGACGTAATCAGCGTTGCTTAATCTGGTCTTGGTCGACAGGAACATGTCAGCTGACAGGGTCAGCCGCGGGCCTGCCGGACGGTAGGCCACAGAATAACGCTGTTCGGTCTCGGTGCGTTCTCCGTTGACCTTCCCCCGGTTAAGATTGGAAAAAACTGCTGCCAAGCTGATCGGGCCGCGCATACGGTTCATAAAGCCGATATTCCAGAAATGCCGATTGTTGTACAAACCCGGTCCCTGCTTGAAATAACGATAAGAGACTCCGAACTCGGCCTTTTCTCCAAGTATGACTCCCCCGGCAAACACGTGCTCTTTAAAGTTTGCACCCATGCGATTGTGAATCTCGCGATAGGCCACGGCCAGGCGATCCCGACCGGTGACCATCCCCCAGCTTTCGCCGTAGTCACCACTATAATAGTCAGCCATAAGTTGAAAACCCGGGGCCTCAAATCTCGCCAGCCCGGCTGGATTGACCCAGGCAGCCTCCAGTCCGAAAACAGACGCCGCCGGCTGATAATAAAACACCTCTGAGGGAATTTCTATCCGCTTAACCGTCTGCGTCCGTGCGGATGTCACTGCGAGGGAAACAAGAGCCAGCAGTAAACCCGCCAGCCCGCGAATTACTATACCCACTTGCTACTCTCCGCTGAGACCTCTGACGTGAATGTTCCCCGGGCCACGGATTGAGCCGCTGATTTCCACCGGGCTGTCACCGGTCAGGAGATTCAACCGGTTGTGTTGCACGAGTTCCGTTTTGAAAGGGAAGTTAGTTACCTCGATTTTCCCATCATCGCTCACTGCCAGAGAGATAAACGCCTGCAATGTATCCGGGATAGTGATCTCGATATCTTCATGGCGGTTTGTCACCACCAACTGTCCTTCGGACATCTCGCTGATCTCCAGAACAATCGGCCCGGAGAAACAGCGAATGACACCGCTCTCCCCGAGCGGTTGGAAGTCGACGATGCTGATACGGCCGTATCGGTTCTTGACATTGACTCGCCCTCTCAGTCCAATGATCTTGATGTCGCCGCCATCATTGCGGAACATTATCTCGTCATTCTCGCTGACAATGGATCGTGCCACAATGGACGAATTGGTGGTCGAGACGTTTATCGAGCCGCTTATCTCTTCCAGCTTCACCCGCCGATTGGCGGTGGAAAGCTCCAGCCGCCCGGTTAACCGGGAGACATCTATCCTGCCCAGAGATGAAGGAACGATCAGTCCCGTAAGGGGACCGACGGCAGCAATGTCAAAATAGATTGCATCCATCTCGATAAAACAGTCGTTCGGCACGGTCACTGTCGCCTCCACAATCCCAGACTCAGTCTGTTCATCCCAAGGGGCCGGATTCGGAGACCTGAGTTCCAGACGCACGTATTCCGGAAGACTGTCCAGAGAAACAGATATCAAATCGATGTAATCAATGGCCCGGGAGCGATCGCTGGTTTTCGCTTGCTTCGTGTACGCAACTGTAACTTCATTCTGCTCACTTGCTTGTATCTCTATCCTGCCGTTCAAACTGGCCGCTGCCCTTATCACAAGTTTATTGTGCGGTCCAATCGAAGTGCCGGCCGTCAGCTCCCGTGTAACGTAGAGACCGGTCCCCTTCTGAAATATCTCCTGACCGACACCCGTCGTACTACAAACAAGAGGGGCTATCAGGATTAACAAGGCCAACTTTGAGTATTGCACCAATTTCACATCACCGTATGTCAAAGATCTGCTTCATTATTATCGACCCCGCCACCGCAGCATTTAATGACTCCACCGCATCAGAATGTTTGATGCGCCACAGCAGGTCACAGTGCTCGATAATTTCCGAAGATAATCCATCGACCTCCGAACCCACCGCGACAATCAATCTATGCGAAACCACCAAAGATTTTAACCGCCTGATATCCGATTTGCCCTGTCGTGCTGTAGCTATCAGTTTGAAACGCCCGGCTCGAGCAAAGTCAAACAACTCGGACAACTGAACTCTCGCAATCTTCAGTCCAAATATTGCTCCTGCCGACGCCCTTACAACCTTGGGTGAATAGCTCTCCACGCAAGGCCCGACAAGAAGCATCATTTCAAAGCCAAAAGCCAGCGCGGAGCGGGCAAGCGTTCCCAGATTACCCGGATCAGACAAGCTTTCTCCCAACAACACTCTACGATACCGCGGTCGGTAAAGTTCTGCCAGATCCATCGACGGGAGTGGAAAGATGCCGAGTATCCCCTGGGTGGATTGAGTATCAGCCATCGTCCCCATCTGTCTGGCGGAGATTGCCTCAGTCGGCACCCGGGCCCGGCTAAGACCCTCTACAAGCCCTTTCCCTCTCTCCGATAACAGTGCGGGCGTATAATAGACAGTAGCCGGAAGGAACTTATGACGAAGCGATTCCTCCAACAGTCGGACGCCCTCCGCCATAAAAAGATTCTTCTGTTTCCTTCCCTTTCTGGTTCGCAGGGACCTTACATTTTTTAATTCCGTCCGGGTGATTGTCACGTTTAATTGCCTTGTACGCACTATCAGAAGCAAGGAATCTACAGCCGGGCAAGTTTACAAGTGAAATCTCTTGGTGGCAGAACGCTGCTGGTACTGATGCTGCTCGTCTCCGGGCTTATGGCTTCCGAGCGGGTGATTATTGGTGGCTTGTACGGTATCGACCCCCTGTCAGACAGCAAACCGCCAAGGGTCAAACTGGCCTTATCGGGGGGAGGAGTTCGTGGCTTCGCTTCTATAGGTGTAATCCAAGCCTTCGAGGAAAAAGGCATTGAGATAACGGCCATTGCCGGTACCTCCATTGGCGGTATTATTGGCGGGCTGTATGCCTGCGGCTATAGTTCTGATGAACTAACCGATATTATACAGTTCTTTGACTTCGGCTCCCTCCTGCATAATGAACCGCCGCGCACCTCCATGTTGCTTACCCAGCGTCAGGGACGCGAACACCACCTGCTTTCGCTCCGGTTTGACAGACTAAAGCCACAAATCCCGCAGGGGTGGACAAGTGGACAGGAACTAACATCTCTGCTAACTTCCCTGACCAACAAAGCAAACTACCTCGCCGGTGGGGATTTTACCCGACTCCCCATTCCATTCAAGACCGTCGTCACCGACATCACCACCGGCGAAGAAGTCATCCTTGACCACGGCTCACTGGCCAACGCAATGCGAGCGACTATGGCATTCCCGCTGGCATTTACAGGAGTCGAACAGGGTGAGCGCCTGCTGATGGACGGTGGCATGGTAACCCCCGTGCCGGTCGATGTCGTTCGACAGATGGGAGACAGTGACATACCTGTTGTCGCGATAAACACGACCAGCCCCTTACTCAAGAAAGAGGAGCTGGCGACACCTGTCGACATTGCCAACCAGGTGACAAGCATCATGACCGCCGATAAGCTCGCCAATCAGCTTGAACGCGCCGATTTCATAATTGAACCCTGCCCGGATAGTTTCTCCTCAATGGCTTTCAAATACCGGGACAGCATTATCGCAATCGGCTACCACCAGGGCCAGAGAGCAGCAGACAGTATCGTTTCCTTCCTCAAACGCTACATTGATACAATCGTATACAAGATCGACCAACTGCAAGTGATCACTACCAATCAGGCTCTTTCGGATAGAATCAGCGCGGAGTTCCTTGGAGAGAGCTTCACCTACCAGCAACTGCTGGACGAATTGAAACTGCGGACCCGAGATCACAATCTATTCGAGCTGGTAGCCGAGTTGGAACCGGTGAGTTTCCCGATAGCAGGCAACAACCAGGTCAAAAGACTAATTCGACTCATCCTGGAACCGCGTGAGGCACTCCATCCTGACGATCTCACCTTTGATTTCACAGGTAACAGTATTTACGACGACAGAATTTTGTACGAGCAGCTCACCCTGGATGACTCAATCATAACCGGACGAGACCTGAAACAGGGTCTGGATCGCGTTATTAACCTCTACAAGTCCAATGGATATGACCTCGCCAACATTCGAGAGGTCGTGATAGACCAGGAAAATCAAAAAATCACGATCAAGCTCGACGAAGCAGTGATCAGGCGGATCGATGTCAGGCATAACCAACGCACCAAGGACTGGCTGGTTCGTTCTTATTTCACACTCGGAAAAGATGAGCCATACTCCACTCGCAAGGCTTCGCAAGGCATTGCCAACATATACGCCACCAACCTCTTTGAACGGGTGACGCTTGATCTGATGCCCTGTGACGGCGGTGGGGTTCTGACCATCGGCGTCAAGGAAAAAAAATACACACAACTACGACTCGGCTGGCACTGGCACGACGAATACGAGTCAGAGGAGTTCCTGGAGCTGCTCGATGACAACGTCTTAGGCATCGGAATGGAATATCTCATCCACACGCAATATGGCACTGAACGTCAGAGGTATTTCACTGAGCTTCGTGTCCACCGCATTTTCTCCACGTACCTGACCGCCCGAATCCGTCTTTACCACAACCGATGGGACCGGACCATCTTTGATGGCGGAGACGCCAGTTTGGGCACTCGTAAAGAAGGGCGATACGGCGCCCTGATCCGTCTGGGCCAGCAAATCGCTCGGCTGGGCACCGTCAGCGGCGGCATCACTCTCGAAGAGGTCAGGCTGACTGACAGCAGGACCGGCGAGCAGGAAAGTTTTGACCTGCGATCTCTCCATCTGCAGTCGCTGGTGGAAACCTTTAACCGTATGCCGTTTCCCCAGACCGGTAAGAAGCACCTCTTTGAACTGCAGGTAACAGGTAAGGCACTGGGCGGTGACGTGGAATTCACCAAGTTTTTCTCATCTCTGGAAGCGTATTTTCCACTGGGACTTCACCTGAACTACCATCCCAAACTGTCAATTGGCATTTCTCGCACCGGGCTGCCGCCATCGGAGAAGTTTTACGCCGGGGGGAGCCACTCGTTTTCCGGTTTTCGCACCGACCAACTTGCGGGAGACAAGATACTGCTGATCAATCAGGAACTGCGCCTGAAACTTCCCCTTTGGCTTTACCTGTTCGCTCGTTACGATGTTGGTGATGTTTACAGCAGCTCAGACCAGATCAAATTGAGCAGTCTTCGACAGGGCTGTGGCCTTGCTGTCGCGCTGGCAACACCGATTGGCCCCTTTGAATTCGGTTACGGCATTGCCAACAACGACCTCGAACAATTCTATTTCAATGCCGGTTTCAAGTTCTAAAAAGACATCCGCCTGAAAAGAACCTGTCGACAGTAATCAGCATTCAATGGATATTGACATTGTACTTTCTCTTGACAGAAGGAAAGGCTGCAGGTATATTAAAACTGAAGAGGAGAGAGTTTCTATTCTTCGATCTGGCCAGCGCAACCCTCACATGCGTAGGCATTTACAGCAGTAAATCTGGAAACAGAAGACACCCCATCCCATTCCCCCCACCGCTGAGAGCAGGCATAAAACGAGGGAGGTGTGTATGGATGAATGCTGTTCGCCGGCCCGGGTATCAGTGACGTTTTCAGGGCACCAGCGGATAGCAGGAAAAGAGAACCGCAAGGATTAGCTAAAGCACAGAGGATAACATCCTGTGCGTCCTTTTGGTGAGTCGCCGGATCTGCTTCATGGAAGAAGAGCGCTTTCCGGGATTGCTCTGAAAGCGCGACTGCTAACCATCTCAGTCCGTCCACCTGGAGATCAGCCAGGCCGGCTCATCGAAAGAGCTCCAGATGGTGTCATATAACACCACCGGGGGAACCGTAATACGATTCGCCCGGCGGCATAAGCAGCCGCCGGGCTTTATGTTAAGCCATACACTGTGGTCGAAAGCCTATACTATCCCTTAAGCCTTTACTGGGAAAACTTTTCCTCGCTGATCAAAACTGCCACAAATGTTTATATAACCACCTGTTAATCAACAGGTTAGGAATACCGGCCAAAG
>JAOZPL010000046.1:0-8612 GCA_029932795.1 Candidatus Zixiibacteriota bacterium
GGGCAGGCGCGGACACAGGCCCCACAGCCAACACAAAGGTCGGGATTGAAATGGGGCAGGTAGTCATCACCCATGGTGATAGCGCCAAATTTGCACGCCTTGGCGCATGTGCCCAGTCCCAGGCAGCCGTGCTCGCAATGTAGAGGGCCATGATAGTAAAGCATGGCTGCACGGCAATCATCAAATCCGGAGTAGTCATATTTCAATGCAGCGCGTTTGCCCCCCTGGCAATCCGGACAGGCCACTTGTGGTTCGGTATCCACAAGCGCTATGCCCAGATATTCTGCGATCTGATTGGCTACCTCGGTCTGTCCCACGACACAGGCGTTGACCTCAGCTTCTCCCTTAACCATGGCCTCAGCACAAGCAGCGCAACCAGCGTAGCCACAACCCCCACAGTTGGCGCCCGGCAGGAGATTCATAACGCCTTTGATGTGAGGGTCCTCTTTCACAAAGAAGATCCGGGCGGCAATTCCCAGAACAACCGCTGCCAGGAACCCGATACCCGTCAGGACTAAAATCGGCTGCAACATAGCTGTTCTCTGCTTGCTCCTTTACTGAACCATACCACGGAAACCCAGGAATGCCAGCGACATGACCCCGGCAGTTACCAGGGCGATAGCCGTCCCCTGCATCGCCCGGGGAACCGGAGAAATCATCAACCGCTCCCGCAACCCGGCGAACAAAATGATCGCCAGAGCAAAGCCGGAAGCGCTGGCTATGGAAAAAATCAGCATCTCAAAGAAATTGAATTCATGTTTGATGTTGAGCAGGGCAATTCCCATCACTGCGCAATTGGTGGTGATAAGGGGTAGATAGATTCCCAGGGCGTTGTAGAGGCCCTTGCTCTGTTTTTTCATGAAGATCTCGACAAATTGAACCAGTGAGGCGATAATCAGAATGAACGCCAGTGTCTGGATAAACTCCATGTCGTAGGGATTGAGGATATAGTGATAGACCAGCCAGGTGAAAATTGACGATAGTGTGCACACAAAAATCACCGCCACTCCCATGCCAACCGAAGTGCTCAACCTCTTGGAAACCCCGCAAAAAGGGCAGTTACCCAGGTATTGGGCCAACAGGATGTTGTTGACGAAGATCGCGCCGATGGCCAGATAAAGCAGCTCCATCACCATCTCCTACGTCTGTATAAACGTCTCGCCGCGCATGCGACTGTAAGCGTTCATAAGTCCCAGTATGATACCCAGGCAGATAAAGGCTCCGGGGGCTTTGACCATGAATTCAAACGGTTCAAAGCTGGCGCCAAAAACCTGCCAACCAAACCAGGTGCCGGCTCCCAGTATCTCCCGAATAGAGCCCAGCACCGCCAGCGATATCGTAAAGCCGATGCCGACACTCAGGCCGTCCGCCATGGAAAGCAGGACCGGATTCCTTGATGCGAAAGCTTCCGCCCGCCCAAGAATAATGCAGTTAACTACGATCAACGGAATGAAGATACCCAGTTGCTGTGACAATGGAAAGAAGTAGGCCTTCATTATCATTTCAACGAGAACAACCAGCGTGGCGATCACCACGATGAAACTGCCGATGCGGACCTTGTCGGGGATAACCTTGCGCAGTACGGAGATGAACATGTTTGAGAATACCAGCACAAATGTCGCCGCCAGCCCCATACCCAGGCCGTTTTCGGCTGATGAGGTTACCGCCAGGGCCGGACACAGGCCAAGAACCAGACGAAACGGAGGCAGGTCTTCCCAGAGTCCGTGCACCAATGCTTGTTTTAGCGTCATAATAGCAACTCACCGTTAGTCAGCAATCTCTGAGTCTATTCTCCCTTGGCTTTAATAACAGCCATGATATCGTCTCTGTGGCGTCTTATCAGGTCTATGATATGATTCGTGCCGTTAACCACGGCCTTCGAGGAATAGGTGGCGCCGCTGATGGCATCGATCTGACCTCCCTGTGAGGTCAACTCCACCGGCTCATCGACGGGCAGGCCTTGCCACTGCTTTCTGAAAGAAGCTTTTTCCACTCTTGAACCCACCCCCGGGGTTTCGCTGTGCTGAATGATTTCCATCCCGACCATCCGGTTCTCCCGCAAGTCCAATCCGATCATGACTATGATGTCGCCGCCGTATCCACCCGGCCCCGGAGCCTCCACGGCCAGCTCGGTAATTTCGCTTCCCTCCGTAAGATAGAAGATCGGGTAGAGATGATCGCCGATGGGCAGACTGATTTTATTGCCCAGCAGCTCCTCCGCCGGCTTGCCGAACAGCCTTTCCAGGGCTGGCCCGCGGACGTAGAAATCACTCTGCTTCTCAATCCGGGAGGCCAGATTCAGCCGGGCCACAGTCAGGGCTCCTGCAGAAATCCCGCAAATTAAAGAAAGCACAACGATTAGCCTGAGGATCTCACGCATGACTGGCCACCTCTAATCCATAGATCTTGGGCCTTATTCGATCCAGAAGCGGGTTGCAAAGGTTGATCAGTAGGATGGTAAAAACCACGCCGTCGGTGTAGTTTGAGAATGCTCGAATGATCATCAGCAAGGCGCCACCGAGAAAGCCGTAGATTAACATCGGCACCGGGTTTACTGGGGAGGTTGTATACTCCGTGGCAAGGAAAAAGGCTGCGAACACAGTTCCACCGGAGAGGAGATAGAACAGGGGTGAAGCAAACTGGCCCGGGTCAACCAGATACAGGATTGTGGCCATCAGGAAATTGCCGATGATAAAGGTTACTGGAATGTGCCACGTGATCTGCTTGATAAGGATGAGTAGCAACCCTCCCAACAGCAGATAAAGAACCAGCCCGTTGCCGATACCGGCCACCTGTTTCCCCAACAGCAAATCCTGCCAGTAGAAAACCTGCTCGGCACTGCCGCCCAAGGTCTTGACCAGGCGCACCGGCTCCACCATTTTCACGCCCCAGTCAAGAGACACCAGGGAAGCGGTGTAGTCTAAACGGCTCGGCCAGGACACCAGCAGCATGGCGTAACTGAGCAGAGCCGGATGCACCGGATAGGCTCCCATCCCGCCAAACAACTTTTTCCCCACCACAATCATTATGAAACAACCCACCAGGATCAGCCACCAGGGAGCATCGTACGGCATCAGGAAAGCCAGTATCACCGCCAGGGTGACACTGCTCCAGTTGGTGGTTTTGTCCTTTGACGGTATCAGCTTGTTGGCCAGGGCGTCCAGCAACACCGAGAAAGCCACCGCCAGCCCCAGTATCCGCAGGGAATGTGATCCGAAGAGCCACACGCTGGCTACCATAGCCGGCAGGAGAGCGAGAAGCCACAACTTCTGGGTTCCGGCCAGCCCGCTGCCGTCTCTCCAATGAGGACTGGAAGCTACGTTTAGTTTATCGCTCATGGGGCTCATTGGTCTGTCCCACGTATTGATTGCACATTTGAATTAATTGTACCAGGGGCCGATGAGCCGGGCAGACATAAGCACACAGTCCGCATTCATTGCAAGCCTCTGGATGAAATTCTCTGGCTTCCTCCAGTAAATCGTGTTCAACGTAGCGGCCGATCAAATGCACCTGCAGGTTCACAGGGCATGCGCGGGTACAACGCCCGCAATTCATACACGTCAGGTTAACTTCGTCGGGAAGGGATTCCTCCGACATCAGGTAGATTCCATGGCTGGATTTTGTGAGCGGGGTCTCATCGCTGTACTGCGCGATCCCTTTCATGGGGCCACCCACCAGAAGACGGGTGCAGGTCTCCTCGTTGAACCCCTGGCTTTCCAGTACCGTGCGAATCGGCGTGCCTAAGGGGATTCTAACGGTAACGGCTTTAGGAATATGGCTGCCCGCAATGGTCACGTACTTGTTAACAAAAGGGCCACTACCCTCCAGAGCGTCGACCATTGTCAGAAGGTATTCCACTGATAGAACCGCAACCCCTTTTTTGCGGTAGGGAACGGTATTGGGAACATCAACCCCGGTCAGCCGGGGAACAAGGAGTCTCTCTATTCTGTGCTTGTACTCGTCGGGCACACCCACTATCTGAACGGAGTCACCGAATTGTCCGCGCGCCCATTTGGTCAGGTGTTTTGGTGTCGTCAACCAGATCGCGGCATTGGGTGCCATATCGTTCAACTGTTTAATGCCCTGTAGGATTTTCTCCGCTCTCTGCTCCAGCAACAACTCAAAGGTAAAAACAGTGGGCTCTTCGTTGACGCCCTTTATAATGATCCGCTTGACTTCGGGAAATCCCGCCACCTCTTCCTCGTGGTGGAACCTACCGGGCCGGGTCCACGGGGAAATTACGCCCGAAGCCTTCAGTTTCTCCACTCGGGAGGCTGATTGGAACGGAACGCCATAACACTCAAACATTTCATCTGCTGACAGTGCCGGCTCCTCGTTCCGTTCAATCGTCACTGCCGGCACGTTGTAGCTGCGTGCGGTCCAGATCGGTTTGATCTCTTTGACCACTCCGCTGATTGAGGCGTGGACGCAGTTCCCCAGGCTGGATTGACCAATGATCTGGTTCTTGCGCACGGTATCACCTGACTGGACCAGAGGTTTGAATAATACCTGGCCGGGATATTCAAGTGGAATCACAACGTGATCAGGGTCGCGTATCGGTGAAATGGTTTTTTCGCAGGCGCTGAACTTGGGCACGTGGGCCAATGACCGAAGGACTGTCTGCAGGGGACTTATCGGCATGTTTAACAACTCCGGTTCACTTAAGATGGCACCTTTCACACCGGACACTACCTTCTCCGGTGGCGAACAGTTCGCGTTTCTCAATGAGATGACAGCGAGTGCACTGCTCGTGGTAGACGGCACTGATTGATCTCGCATTATGACAACCGGTGCAGCTCTGATCATGAACTTCCTGCATATCATCGTGTGTCAGCAGATCGGTCGTATAATCATCACCGTGGCACTGAACACAGGCAACTGCAAGTTGGTCCTCTTCCTGGGCCGATGGGTGGCACTCGCGGCAATTCTGCGGTTGGGCCGGCTCACTGACCTGATGGCAGGTCCCACATGTGTGAGCCTCTATCGCTTTCAGGTCATCGTGGTCAAAGTCATCGGCAACAACGTCCTCGCCGTGACACTCGTTGCAGGCGTATCTTGAATCGGATGAAAGCAAATCATGGTGGCAGCGTTCACATCCGTCCGTAACATCAACATGGGCCTGATGCTCGAAAACAACAGCGCCGCCTGAGCTTTCCAGATAGTAACGGTCGGTATTAGCCGGTTCGCTTTCAACCCAGTAACCAGCAACTCCGACCAGGGCAGCCCCAAGGGCAAGAACGATCAACACACGGGCTTTATCCGGCTACGCATGTTACCATTCTTGACTATCATCAAGAATTATTTCTGTCTCGTCATCCGGTGAAACAGCGTGCCAGTGACAGCCTTCACGCAGGCAGATCAGAAAGGGGACTTTGGCATTGGAAACACCGATCAGGAAACTGGCCACATGGGACTTACAGACCCCGCAACACTTTCCGTCAATCAGTAGTGTATGATGACAGTGAGGGCAGAGGAGATCCTTGACCTCCTGACCTCCTGGCAGCTTTATATCAGTTTTCCGGCTAAAAACATTCAGGTACGGACTCAGTTCAATCCAGCCGGTCTCGTCGCTCGGACTGACCACCTCCAGGTGAATCATGTCGTTACGCATCAATTCCTTGTTGCAGTGAGGACAAAAAGAACGGAGATACAGACCGGTTTTCAGCTTTCTGCGCTCGTTGTACTTGTGTGGTTCCCAGAATATATCCTCCCAGCTATCGCGCTGACCTCGTGGCTTATCCGTCATGGTACAACCTCCTTGGTTGCCGACGCGCATTCGCGGGGCTCTGCCGATCTTACTAATCGTGGCCACAGCCATCTATGAAGATTATATGTTAGGCAAGCTTAGAAGGCAAGGGAATTAATTCACAAGCTCACCGGAGAACTCAACGGATAGAAGGAGGTAAACCATCTCGTAGCTCCAAATTGTGCCAGAAGCAGCCATTGAGAGCAGGTGGGAAATCTTGCCAAACGCCTTGAGGTAAAATCCACGGCCTTGTGGCCTGAGGGAAAGGGGGCCTGATCGCAATTCATCGTTTAGTTATTCAGTCGGAATACGGTATATTGCTTCCATGTTCTCTAAGGAGAAACGGGATCGGCTGCAGGGGTATCCGGCAATCCTATGCCTGATTATGATACTGCTGCCCCTGGGCTGCGCTAACCCCGGTGATGACCGTGATCTGATTGTCATCAGGGGGCATACCATGGGGACCGGGTACACCGTAAAGATCGTCAACAAGCCGAGGATGTCGCAAGAGGATATCGGGAACGCAGAAGAAGGCATTGATAGCCTGCTCAGGACTGTAAACCAACAGATGTCTACGTATATAGACAGCTCAGAGATCTCTCGCTTCAATCTCCACCGGGGGATCGGCTGGTTCTCAATCTCAACTGAACTGGCCGAAATTATCGCGCAATCTCTTGAGGTGAGCGAGAAATCCGGTGGCGCTTTTGACATAACCGTCGGCCCGCTTGTAAATCTCTGGGGTTTCGGACCCTCGGAAAGAGAGGCTGATATTCCCGGAAGAGAGCGTATCCGACAGGTGATGCAGCGTACGGGGTACCGGAAGGTATCTGTGAGGTTGGCTCCCCCTTCAGTCAGAAAAGAAAATCCCGAAGTATACTGTGACCTGGCTGCCATCGCCAAAGGCCACGGGACAGACAGGATTGCCGGGTATCTGGATTCCGTGGGCGTATCCGATTACGTGATTGAAATGGGGGGTGAAATAAGGGCGAAGGGCAGGAATCACTTGAACAACCTGTGGCAGATAGGCATTGCCGATCCTGACAATGGGCTCGGTATTCAGAGAGTCGTTTCTTTGAGTAATACCTCAATGGCTACCTCCGGCGATTACCGTAACTACTTCGAGCACGGTGGGACAAGGTATTCACACATTATCGATCCCAGAACCGGGGAACCTGTAACACACAAGCTGGCTTCGGTCACCGTCATACATGAGAATTGTGCCTATGCGGATGCCATGGCGACCGCAATCATTGTCCTGGGCCCGGAGGATGGGTACGAACTTGCTCTGGAAGAGAACCTACCAGCCCTTCTGATCGTGAGAGAAAGAGACAGCTTAATTGAAAAGGTGACGCCCTCATTCAAGAGACATTTAGAGTCTTACGACTACGGCAGTAACCTCTGAATGTGGGTCGACTTGTGCATTGTTATATTCATTTCAGTCAGCAGGTTGACGCCTTTTGCGACCCAGGAGGGGAGCGAACTGGCGAGCAGCTTGACATGTTCGCATCATCCCCACCCCTAGCAGCCAGGGCGTTCGTGGTGGTCATTGCGATACCATTACACTAAGCTTCTGATATTGGACAAATATATCTGTAATGATTCGCTTATCTATGTGTTTAGCAATTTAGGCTTGAGTCGCATCCAATTAATAGCGTTATTTTGTATGCGTGTTGGGTAATGTGTCTAACATCGAGGCGATTGGGAATGACTACGGCAGGTAAACTTCCTTCGATCATTGTGACCGGTGCTTCCGGCTTTGTGGGTCGTCACCTGCTGGATGACCTGAAAAACGAGTATCGTATTTTTGGCATTGCACGCCGTTCGCAACACGAATGCAATGCCCCGGTGCATGCCAATATTGCCTGGATTCGCGCCGATATCGCTGATTATCAGAGCATTGCCAGAGCCTTCCGGGAGGTCGTTACCGCCGGTGGTGCGGACTATCTGATTCATCTGGCGGCCTACTATGATTTTTCCGGAGATGACCGTCCCGAATATCGGCAGACAAATGTTGAGGGCACACGGTATGTTCTCGAACTCGCCCGGGACCTTAAATTGAAGCTGTTCGTCTTTGTCAGTTCTGTCGCGGCCTGTTCCTTTCCCAAGGAGGGTGAGGTTGTGGATGAGACATCTCCTCCTGATGGTGAGCCGCCTTATGCCTGGAGCAAGAGGGTGGGAGAGTCGATGATCCAGGAGTTCGCACGCACCACGCCGGCCTGTATTGTACGCATGGGTGCGGTGTACAGCGACTGGTGCGAATACCCGCCGTTGTATGCGCTCCTTAACACGTGGCTGGGCGGTTCCTTGGAGTCTAGTATCTTGGCCGGAAAAGGTGAGTCCGCCATTCCCTACATTCATATCCGGGATGTGATTGCGTTTTATCGACAAGTCCTCAAACATCACGAACAACTGAGTCCGGCACGGGTTCTTGTCGCTTGCACGAGCGGATCGACCTCCCACCTGGAGTTGTACAATCTTGCCACCCGTTACTATTTCGGGAAGGTCAAACGGCCCGTGCTGATGCCGCGTTTCATCTGCGGGATTGGCCTGTGGTTCAAGTACTTCTGGGGACGCCTGACCGGTCGCATACCTTTTGAACGTCCGTGGATGTGGCGGTATATTGATCTGAAGCTTAATGTTGACAACAGTCGAACATGTTCGGCACTAGACTGGTCGCCCAATCCCCGTAATCTGATAGGGAGCCGATTCCCTTTCCTTATGGAGCGGCTTAAGAGCGAACCGTACTCCTGGCAGGTCCGTAACCTGGCTGCCCTGAGACGGGATACCGCCCGCCCGGGATTGCGTATCTACACGACTCTGCTGGATGCGGAGGACGAGATCATTTCCTCTGTGGTCGACCGTATTA
>JAOZPL010000046.1:8622-10076 GCA_029932795.1 Candidatus Zixiibacteriota bacterium
ATACAGCATCAGATACGGCTACGCGATATGCCCACCTGCAGGAGTTGGACAGAGCGGAGTTAGTCTGGTTTGTAAAACTCATTTATCGCCTGTTGCTGACATCAATTGACACCGGCAACAGAATGTCAATCCTGAACTATTTTGAGATCGCGGGGATGAGTCGCTTCGAAGCCGGCTTCACGGCCAACGAGATCATACACCTGCTGTCCCTGCTCAACGATACCATCATCGATTGCCTGCAGAAGTTCGAAGAACTCAAAGCCTTCGACAAAGAGATATACGACTGGATTAGCATGCCTATAGAATTTGGCAAGGATGAGGTTGAACAGCAATACGATTCCTTCCTTCAGGGCATCGGTGACAGGGTGCGTCGGGAAAAACCGGTGGCTTCCGAGGCAACCCGGAGTACCCGGGAACAGTTGGAAGAGACGATCTGGAGTTGTTTGAAACACAGGAGGTAAATCTGTGTTTATCGTCTATCCCATGAATCGGGCTTTCAAATGAAACTAAGATTTCGTACTACTCAGCTTCTGGTGTATACCCTGGTGATTGCTGTCATGCTTGCCTTTACCCTCTACGCCGGGTTTTCCTTTATTTCAAAAACGGTCGTGGAGGAGGCTAAGCTAAGGGTGCAGATGGATCTCAATTCCGCCTGGTCGGTGTACAACGAAGAAAACGCACTGTTGCAGATGACGGTGGCTATGGGCTCACAGCCCGAAGCGCTAAGGGATGCCCTGACCTACCGGACCGATGTGGATACTGTCTCAGATCAACTGGAGTTTCTCCGAACGAAATACGGATTGGACTACCTGACGTTGATTGACAGCAACGGAGTTGTCCTTGCCGGGTCGCGCCATTCCCCCTCATCAGGTCGACCGGTCAGACGTGATCCTGTTATTCAGCAGGCACTGGACGGGAAAGCCACTAACGGGACAGTTCTAATCTCGCATGATGACCTTCTTCTCAAGAGCGAGGAACTGGCCGAAAGGGCATACATCCCGCTTGTATTCACGGAACGCGCAAGGCCGACCGACAAGCTGGTTGAAGACCGGGGTATGGTTCTGGAGGCGGCCGTCCCCATTTTTATCCCGGATGGTACTGTTCTCGGGGTTGTGTATGGCGGCATCATGCTGAATCGGAGATACAGCCTCGTGGATAGAATCCGTAACGCTGTGTATGGTGATGAGGTATACGAAGGGAAACCCCTCGGTACCGTTACGATTTTCCTGGGTGACGTGCGGGTCACCACCAATGTTATAAAAGCAGACAGCACCCGCGCTATCGGTACCAGGGTATCCGACGAGGTTTATGCCAAAGTGCTGGAGCAGGGGATGCGGTTCTGGGACAGAGCTTTTGTTGTTAATGACTGGTATCTGTCGGCCTACGACCCGATCAAAGACCCAAGCGGGGATATCGTCGGGATCCTGTATGTCGGACTGCTGGAAAAGAAGTAG